>JBIKXN010000020.1:0-16860 GCA_044355765.1 Alphaproteobacteria bacterium | reverse complement strand
GCTGATGCCGCGCCGTCGGCAGGCCTGGGCGGCGTGGAACTATCTCGCCGAACGTCGCTCGGCGGACCCGCACGACTTGTCCCTGTCGGTCACCTACTGGATGAACCGGCTGCAGGGCCTCGATCCCGCGTGGCCGATCTTCGTGACCCTCAATCCCGTGCGCGCGCCGCGGCAGGACCTGACGGTCGCCGAGATCGCCTACGACCATCCCTGCTTCGACGGCGCGGCGCTGCGCGCCCAGGCGTCGCTGTCGGCGATCCAGGGCGCGCGGCGCATCTGGTACTGCGGCAGCTATTGCGGCTACGGCTTCCACGAGGACGGGCTGGTGGCGGGCCTCGCCGTGGCCGAGCGGTTCGGCGTCCGCCGTCCATGGGCCGATCCTGCGTCTGCGGTCCAGATCGCGGTGCCCGGGCCGGCGCAGGCCGGCGCACCCGCGTCAGCGACGGCGCGCTGAGCGCCGCGGCCCGTGCCGTCGAGCTGCCTCTATCTCGGCGAAGTGATGCATCGCCGGCTGCGGCCGGTCGGGCATCGCTTCGTCTATCGCGTCTTCTCGATGCTGGTCGATCTCGACGAGTTGCCGGCGCTCGACCGCCGGCTCAGGCTCTTCGCGCATAACCGCGGCGGCGTATTCGCGCTGCGCGACCGCGATCACGGGCCGCGCGACGGTTCGCCGTTGCGGCCATGGGTCGAGGCGACCTGCGCGCGCTTCGGGGTCGACATCGCCGGCGGGCGTGTATTCCTCCATTGCTTTCCGCGCGTCCTCGGCTTCGGCTTCGACCCGATATCGATCTATTGGTGCTACGGCGCCGATGGCGGCCTGCGGGCGATCCTCTACGAGGTGAAGAACACCTTCGGCGATCAGCATGGGTATCTCGTGCCGGTCGAAGGATCGCCGCCGCCGGGGCGGTCGCTGCGGCATGCGCGCGACAAGATCTTTCATGTGTCGCCGTTCATCGGCATGCAGGCGCGCTACGCCTTCAAGATCCGCGAACCGGAGGAGACGCTGGCGGTGGCCATCAACGAGACGGGGCCCGATGGCGGCATCCTGGTGGCCACCCATCGCGGCGCGCGGCGGCCCCTGGACGACCGCCAGTTGCTGCGCGCTTTCCTGGCCTATCCGTTCCTGACCCTCAAGGTCGTGGGGGGAATCCACTGGGAGGCCTTGAAACTCTGGCTGAAGGGCGTTCAATTCCACTCCAGACCAGAACCTCCCAGCGCAGGAGTGAGCCGATGAGGACGCTTGATCCGCGCGTGCCCGGAGCGACCGCCGGGCTGCCGCGCAGCCTGAGGATCCTGTTCCGCATCGCCGGAACCATCGGATCCGGCGGGTTGACCGTGCGCGTGCCCGACGGCCGGACCTACCGGATCGCCGGCCGCGCGCCCGGGCCCGAAGCCGACATCGTCATCCATCGTCCGCGCATGGTGGCGCGTCTGCTCCTGGGCGGATCGGTGGGGTTCGGCGCCTCCTACATGGACGGCGACTGGGAGACCTCGGACCTGTCCGCGCTGCTCGCGCTCGCCTCGCAGAACGGCAACGAGCTCGGCACGATCCATGTCGGCACGCGCATGCTGACGGCGCTGCGCCGGATCTGGCATCGGCACAACGACAACACGCGTCGCGGCTCGCGGCGCAACATCGCCCATCACTACGACCTGGGGAACGCGTTCTACGAACGCTGGCTCGATCCATCGATGACCTATTCCAGCGCGGTCTTCGAGCGCGACGATGCCGATCTGCAGTCGGCCCAGGAGACCAAGTACCGCAAGCTCGCCGAGAAGCTCGCCCTGGCGCCCGACCAGCGCGTGCTGGAGATCGGCTGCGGCTGGGGCGGGTTCGCCGAGATCGCGGCGCGCGAGTTCGGCGCCAAGGTGACGGCGATCACCGTCTCGCGCGAGCAGCTGGATTTCGCCCGCGCGCGCATCCAGAAGGCGGGGCTCGCCGAGCGGGTCGAGGCGCGGTTCGTCGACTATCGCGACGTCCAGGGCCGGTTCGACAAGATCGCGTCCATCGAGATGTTCGAGGCGGTCGGGGAACGCCACTGGCCGACCTATTTCTCGAAGGTCAGGGACTGCCTCGAGCCCGGTGGCCGGGCGGCGCTGCAGATCATCACCATCGCCGACCGCTGGTTCGACAGCTACCGCCGCGGCGTCGACTTCATCCAGCGCTACATCTTCCCCGGCGGGATGCTGCCGTCGATGACCGCCCTGTCCCAGCAATGCGAACGCGCGGGGCTGGCGATCGAACGGACCGAATTCTACGGCCTCCATTACGCGCGCACGCTCGCCGAGTGGAACCGCCGTTTCCAGTCGGCATGGCACGAACTCGAACCGATGGGCTTCGACCGGCGCTTCAAGCGCATGTGGGAGTTCTATCTCGCCTATTGCGAGGCCGGTTTCCGCACCGGCGCGATCGACGTCGTCCAGGCGGCGATGATCCGTCGCTGATCCGTTCGCGCGCCGCGCGCGAATACAGGTGGTGACCCAGCCTGTACCCCGCGTTCCGCGTCCGATCCTGATCGCCTATGCGAGCCCGGCGCTGCCCGCCGCCATGCTCGGGCTGCCGCTCCTCGTCTATCTGCCCGGCTTCTACGCCGAGACGGTAGGGATAGGGTTGAGCGCGGTCGGCGCCGTGCTGCTGCTGGCACGGATCTGGGACGGGGTCACCGATCCCCTGGTCGGGTTCCTCAGCGATCGGACCCGCTCGCGGTTCGGCCGCCGCCGACCCTGGCTCGTCGCCTCGCTTCCGCTCGTCCTGGTCGGCGCATGGCTGCTGTTCCGGCCGCCAGAGGGCGCCGGCGCGTGGCATCTGCTGGTCTGGAGCTTCGTCGTCTATCTCGGCTGGACGATGATGCAGATCCCCCACCAGGCCTGGGGCGCCGAGCTCAGCGGCGACTATGGCGAGCGCGCGCGCATCGCCGCCGCGCGCGAGGCCTTCGCGCTGTGCGGCGTGATCGTCGCGGCCGCTCTGCCGGCGATCCTGCCGGCGCTCGGGTTCGGCAGCGAAAGCGCCGGTGCAGGGGCTGCGCTCGCTGCGATCGCCGTCATCACCGCCGTGCTGCTGCCGCTGTCCGGCGCGGCGCTGCTTGCGGTGGTGCCGGAACCGGCACCGGCCCGCGCCGCGCCGATCGCCGTGCGGGACGGCATGCGGGTCCTGCTCGCGAACCGGCCCTTTCGCAGGCTGCTGGCCGCGTATCTGTTCAACGGCATCGCCAATGGCCTGCCGTCGAGCCTGTTCCTGATGTTCGTCTCCCATCGTCTGCAGCTCGGCGAGATGCAGGGCATGTTCCTGCTCGCCTATTTCGTCGCCGGTCTGGCAGGGGTGCCGTTGTCGCTCGCGCTCGCGCGGCGCCTGGGCAAGCACCGCGCGTGGTGCGTCTCGATGCTGGTCACCTGCGCCGCCTTCGTCTGGGCGCCGCTGCTGCCGCCCGGCGCCGCCATCGCCTTCGTGGCGATCTGCGTGGTCACGGGGCTCGGCCTCGGCGCCGATCTCGCGCTGCCGCCGGCGATGCAGGCCGACGTCGTCGACGAGGACACCGCAGCGGGCGGCGAAGGCCGCGCCGGTCTCTATTTCGCGGTGTGGGGAATGGCGACGAAACTGGCCCTCGCGCTCGCCGTGGGCCTCGCCTTCCCGCTGCTGGACCTGGCCGGTTTCGATCCGCGTGCGGACGAGCAGCCGGCCGGTTCCGGGCTGGCGCTCGCGGCGCTCTATGCCTGGGGGCCGGTGGCGCTGAAGCTGGCGGCGATCGGCCTCATGTGGGGCTTCCCGCTCGACCGGACGCGCCACGCGCAGCTCGCGGCTGTGATCCAAAGCCGGGCCGCCGACGAATACAGGTCATGAACAAGATCGCCGCGACGGTCGTCGCCCTGACCGCCCTCGCCATAGCCGGGTGCCAGCCCATGCGCATCGAAGAATTCGAAGGCCGAACGCCCCGACTTGACCTGTTCGAGTATTTCGACGGGCGCAGCAAGGCCACGGGGATCTTCGAGGACAGGTTCGGCCGGCTGCGGCGCGAATTCACGGTCGACATCGTCGGCCGGCGCGAAGGCGGCGATGCCTTCGTGCTCGAGGAGGATTTCGTCTATTCGGACGGCGAGACCGAACGGAGGGTGTGGCGGCTCGTGCGCAAGGCGCCGGGGGTGTACGAGGGCTACGCCGACGGTGTGATCGGCGTCGCGCAGGGGCGCTCTGCCGGAAACGCCTTCCATTTCCGCTACGATTTCGCGCTCAAGGTCGGCGAGCAGCGTTGGAACGTGCATTTCGACGACTGGATGTTCCTGCAGCCGGACGGCGTGGTGCTCAACCGCGCGCGCGTCACGAAATGGGGCTTCGCGCTGGGCGACGCGACGATCAGTTTCCGCCGCGAGGACGCGCGCCGGGCCGCCGCGGACGATGCCGGCGCCGGCGATCTGGCCGGCGCGTTCGCGATCGCCGCGCAGTAGCGCGGCGCCTTCAGGCGTCCGGGCCGACCACGCCGTCGATCAGGTTCTGCGACAGCAGGCGCTCGCTGGTGAGTGCGCGCATGTCGCCTGCGACGGGCCGCAGCGCGGTGCCGAGCGAGGCCATGCGGGTCATCTGGTCGGCGAGAAGCGCGCGCGCCTCGGCCACGTCCACGGCGGCGAAGCGCAGCCTGTCCCCTGGCTTCAGTTGGGCGAGCGTCGGCAGCGATGCCGTGGCTGCCGTCGCGATACGGGGATAGCCCCCGGTCGTCTGCCGGTCCGCCATCAGCACGATCGGCTTGCGCGTGCCGGGCACCTGTATCGACCCCGTCAGCACGGTGTCCGAGATGGTATTGAACCCGTCGCGATGCTCGATCTCCGGGCCGTCGAGCCGATAGCCCATGCGGTCGGCATCCGGGGTCACGACGTATTCGCCGCCGAGGAAGGCGGCGATGCCCGCCGCCGTGAACCGGTCCTCCTGCGGGCCGAGCACCACCCTGACCGGCAGCGGCAGATAGGGCAGCGCGGCTGGATCGAGCGCGGTCTCCGCGCCTTCGGCCGCGGCCTGGCGCGCCAGCGGGATGCTGTCGCCCGCGCGCAGCGGGCCGCCGCCCAGGCCGGAGCGCGCATGCGTCGACCGGCTGCCCATCTGCAGCGGCGTGGCCAGGCCGCCGGCGACGGCGAGATAGCCGCGCGCGCCGCGACGCAGCGCGCCGATCCGCAGGCGTTCGCCGTGCCGCAGGACGAAGCTGCGCCAGGGCCCGATTGGCGCGCCTGCCAGCGTCACCTCGGCGTCGCCCGCCACCGCCAGCCGCGCGCTGGGGCCGTCGAGCTCGAATTCCCCGCCCACCAGCGTGAACTCGATCGCCGCCTCGCCCGGCGGGTTGCCGACGATCAGATTGGCGGCCGCCAGCGCGATCATGTCCATCGCCCCGGCCGGCGAGACGCCGCTTCGCAGATGCCCCCAGCGCCCGGAGTCCTGGACGGTGGAGAGCGGGCCCGGCGCGGTGGCGACCAGCGCGGTCATGACTCGGGCTCCAGGATCGTCTCGCCCTTTTCGGCGAGGGCATCGAGCGCGGCGAGCCTGGCGGCGTCGATCGGCAGGAAGGTAACCTTGTCCCCGGGCGCGATCAGGAAAGGATGCTGGCGGCGCATGTCGAAGATGCGCACCGGCGTGCGCCCCAGCATGTGCCATCCCGAGGGGGCCGCGATCGATTGGATCGAGGCCTGCTGGCCGCCGATCGCGATCATGCCCGCCGGCGTGCGCGACCGGGGATCGACCCGGCGCGACAGGTGCAACCGCGCGTCGAGCCCGCCCAGATAGGCATAGCCCGGCGAAAAGCCGAGCATGTAGACGTGATAGATCGTCGCGCTGTGCAGCGACACGACCTCGGCGGTGGTCAGATCCTTGGCGCGCGCCACGTGCTCCAGATCCGCGCCGTCGGCGCCGCCATAGGCGACGGGCACGCGCCATAGCCGGCCCGGCCGCGTGTCCGCGCTTGCCGCCGTCGCCAGGCGCTCCAGCGTCTGCTCCAGGCGCCGCGCGTCGGTCGCGAGCGGATCGAAGCGGACGAACAGCGTGCGATAGGTCGGCAACGTCTCGAGCACGCCCGGAAAGCGCGCCGCCAGGATCGCGCGGTCGAGGTCGAGCACGCGCGCGCTGACAGCCGGGTCGATGCGCTCGGCGAATTCGACGACCAGGCCGCTATCGCCGGCGACCTTGATGCGGAACCCGTCGCTCACGGGCGGCGGTCGAGCCAGTGGAGCGGCAGGCCGGGCCGCGGCCAGTCCATCGCCACCAGGCGGCCGGAGTTGGACAGGGTGACATAGGCGGTCCGCAGGCCCGGGCCGCCGAAGCAGATGTTGGTCGTGTGCAGATCGTCGGTCTCGACCTGCTCGACCACCCGGCCGTCGGGCGCGATCACCGTGATGCACGGCGTCGCGAGGGTGGCGACGCAGACATTGCCGCATGCTTCGACCGCCAGCGAATCGAAGCGCTGGTAGCGGTGCATGCCCGCGACGAAGCGACCGCCATGCGGGCTGGGCCATGGCGCGCGCGCGATCTCGCCGGGGCCGATGATGTCGAAGGCCCAGAGCCTGCCGGTCTCGGTCTCGGCGACGTAGACGACGCTGTCGTCGGGCGACAGGCCGATACCGTTGGGCGTCAGGATCGGGTGGACGACCTCCTTGATCAGGCTGCCGTCGGCGCGCGCGTAGTAGACGCCGCCCTGGTCGCGCTCGCGCGGCCGCGTCTTGCCCAGATCCGTGAACCAGAAGCCGCCCGCGCCGTCGAAGACGATGTCGTTGGGCCCGCGCAGCGGACCGTTCGCGGTCCCGGTGTAGAGGGTCTCGATCCGCCCGGTCTCCGGATCGACGCGTTCGATCCGGCCGCCCGAGTAGTCGGGAGCCTGGAAGCGTGGCCGCAATCCGTGCAGCGGATCGTCGATCCACTCGAAGCCACCGTTGTTGCAGACATAGATCATGCCATCCGGGCCGATCGCGGCGCCGTTCGGTCCGCCGGTCATCCGGGCGATGGTCAGCTTGCGGCCGTCGGGCAGGACGCGCGTCAGCCGCGCGGCGGCGATCTCGACGACGATCACCGATCCGTCGGGCATCGCCACCGGGCCTTCGGGAAAGCGCAGCCCGTCGGCGATCTCGCGCATGCCTGTCATCCGTCGTCTCCTTCGTACCGCCCGCTCGGGCGCCCCATTAGGCCCGTCCGCCCGTGCCCCGATCAAGACGTGCCGGCTGTGGCGCCCGGTCCAGGGTCTGGTTAGGGTCGGCCGCATGGCGACGGAGCGGGGAAGATGGCGCGGATCGATCTGAATTGCGACATGGGCGAGTCCTGGGGTGCGTACACCATGGGCGACGACGCGGCGATGCTGGGGATCGTCACGACCGCCAACGTCGCCTGCGGCTTCCATGGCGGCGACCCGCTGGTGATGCATCGCACGCTGACCCTGGCGCGCGAAAAGGGCGTCGCGGTGGGTGCCCATCCCAGCTATCTCGATCCCTGGGGCTTCGGTCGCCGCCGCATCGTCGGCGAGGATCCGGACGACATAGAGAAGATGATCGTCTACCAGGTCGGCGCGCTGGCGCAGATGGCGCGGCATGTCGGCCATCGCGTCACCCACGTGAAGCCGCACGGGACGCTCGGCAACGCGGTGCAGGAGGACGACGCGCTCGCCGCCGTCGTCGCGCGCACGGTCAAGGCCATCGATCCCGGCCTGACCCTGATCGCCATGCCCGGCGGCAGCCTCGAGCGGATCGGCGAGAAGGCCGGTCTACGCGTCGCGCGCGAGGCCTATGCCGATCGCGCCTACGACGATCGCGGCATGCTGGTCAGCCGCAAGCTGCCGGGCGCCGTCCTGCACGATGCGGGTCTGGCCGCGCGGAACGTGCTGCGCATGGTCGAGGACGGCGTCGTGGTGTCGGTCACGGGCAAGCGCGTCCCGATCGCCGTCGACACGGTATGCGTCCATGGCGACAACCCGGCGGCGGTCGCCATGGCCTCCGAAGTGCGTACGACGCTTGAACGGGCCGGCGTCGAGGTCCGCGGGCTCGATACGGTGGCATGATCCCGCCACGCGCCGTGGACCGCGGCGCGGAGGCTTGGGGGATACGCCGCCGATGGACACGATCGCCTTCCTGGTTTTCTGCCTCGCCATCGCCGGCGTGATCGGCGAGGTCGCGATCGCCGAGCGCGCCGGCAGACCCGGCGGCGTCGGCGGATTGCTGGCCATGCGCAGAGATCCGGACAGCGGCGTCTAGAAATTCCGCCGCGTCCCCGCCGACCGTCGGATGCGCGCGCATCTCTTCGTGCTGGTCTATGCCGCATGCCTGCCGCTGGTGCCGCTCGTCCCTTTCGCCGGGGCGCTGCTCTGGGCCTGGGTGTCGCTGATGTACCCGCAGACGTTGACCTACGGCCTCGTCCCGTTCCCGGTCGCGGCGCCGGTCGCGGCGCTGACCCTCGGATGCCTGGTGCTGTTGCGCGAGCGCCTCGTGCCGCCGGCGACGGCGACCAGCTGGGCGATGGCCGCGCTGGCGCTGTGCTGCGCGGTGGCCCAGATCGCCGCCGAGGATCGCGCGCTCGGCGCGCCACGCTGGGACACGATCTGGAAAGGCCTGCTGATGGCGCTGGTCACCCTGGCGATGCTGCGATCGCGCCTGCGGATCGACGCGCTGGTCTGGGTGATCGCGCTGTCGCTCGGGTTCCACGGCCTCAAGGGCGGCGCATTCGCGCTGGTCACCGGCGGCGCCTACAGGGTCGTCGGCGCCCCGGGCACGATCATCGGCGACAACAACCATTTCGCGGTCGCGCTGGCGATGGCGATCCCGCCGATGGTCTATCTGGCGCTGCACGCGGCGCGCGGCGCGATCCGGCTCGGCTGCTGGCTCCTGACGGGCTGCGCGATCGTCGCGGCGCTGTTCACCTATTCGCGCGGCGGCGCGTTGGCGCTGGGCGTCGCGCTGGTCCTGGTCGGCTGCCGTGGCGCGCGAGGCCTCGGTGCGGGCGCGCTCGCGATCTGCGTCGCGCTCGTCGCGGTGGGGCTCGCCCCGGAGGCATTGCAGTCGCGTCTGGGCACGATCGACGGATTCGCGCAGGACGCGTCGGCGCAGGGCCGGCTCGCCATCTGGCGCGTGGCGCTGGCGCTGGCCTGGGAGCGTCCGCTCACCGGCTTCGGTTTCCATGCCACGACGCTGCCCGATCTGGTGCACCGGATAGATCCCGGCGTGCTGCCGCGCGCGGTCCACAACTCGGTGCTCGAGGTGCTGGTCGAGGCCGGTCTGCCCGCCTGCGTCGCCCATCTCTGGCTGATCGCGGCCACGGCCGCGGCGCTGCGCCGCGTGCGCAGGGACGCGCGCGGTTCGCCGGAATGGCGCTGGGCCGCGGATCTCGCGGCCATGCTGCAGGCGTCGCTCGGCGCCTATCTTGTCGGCGGCTTCTTCATCTCCTTCGCGTTCTACGACGGGTGGTGGTTCGTCGCGATCCTCGCTGCGGCGCTGCGCCAGTTGCAGCGCTCGACCGCTGTGGCGGCGCGGTGAGCTTCGTGCCCCGGCACGGCGCGTTTGCCTGGGGCGCGCTTGGACGATTGCCGGGACAGGCCGTGTCCCTGGTCGCGACGCTGGTCGTCGCGCGGATCCTGACGCCGGCGGATTTCGGCGTCTTCGCGATGTGCTGCGCGCCGGTCGCCCTTGTCCGCGCCCTCGCCGTCGCCGCGCCGACGGCGCTGGCCGCGCGCGGAGCCGGCCGCGCGCGGGACGACGCGGACGGCATCGCCGCGTTGCAGCGCGTGCTGGCCTCGCTGGGGTGCGTCGCCTTGTTCGTCGCGCTGGGTGCGGTCGCGTGGACGAGCGGCGAGGCTCTGGTCTGGCCGCTCGGCCTGACGCTCGCCATCGGGATGTTCTGGCCGGGCTGCCTCGCCGCCGTGGCGCAGGCGCGGCTGGAGCGGCGTCTGGCGTTTCGCGCGCTGTCCGCGATCGAGAGCCTCGCCGCCTTCGCCGGCGCGGCCGCCAGTCTCGCCTGCGCGCTTGCGGGCGCCGGCATCTGGTCGCTGGCCGCAGGCAGCGTCTGCGCCGCTGCGCTGCATTGCGCGCTGGTCATGCGTGCCGCCGGCGCGACCGGGCCCGTGTCGCGTCGGTCCCGCCTGTCGGCCGCCGATGCGCGGCTGGCGTGGCACGCGGCCCTGGGCACGCTGGCGGGGCAGGCCTTCGACGCCGCCGAGACACTCGTCGTCGGCCGATTGCTCGGTGCCGCGGGCCTCGGCGCGTGGCGGACCTGCCGCGATCTGGTCGATGTCCCGGCGGCCAAGACGATGGCGTCGGTCAACCGCATCGGCCTCCAGGTGTTCGTGCGGCATGCGGGCGACGCCGTCCAGACCAGGCGCTGCGCCCGTCTTGGCCTTCGTCCGCTCGCGGCGCTCTATCTGCCGGTCTATTGGGGTCTCGCCGCGGTGGCGCCGCATGGCGTGCCCGCGGTGCTCGGTCGCCGCTGGGCCGAGGCCGTGCCGGTGGCGATCGCGCTGGGCGCCTTCATGCCGCTGCGCCTGCTCCATGGCTGGCTCGGCCTCGCTCGTCTGGGCGCCGGCGACGCCGCCGGTGCCAATCGCGGCGCCTGTCTGGTCGGCATCGGCGCGCTGCTCGGACTATGGCTGGGCGCAGCGTTCGGCCTGGCAGGCGCGGCATTCGGCATGGCGATGGCTGGCGCGCTGGGCGCCACCGTGTCCATCGATCTGACGCGCCGCCGGCTCGGCCTGTCCTGGGGCGATCTGGGCGAGGGATGCGCGGCCGCGCTGACGGGCGCCGGCGCGATGGCGGTGGCCGTGACCGCTATGCGCCTGACCGTCGTCGACGATCGCTGGAGCGACGCCGGCGCCCTGGCGCTGCTGGTGCCGACGGGCGCGGCGGTCTTCGCCGTCGTGTTCGTCGTCGCCGATCGCGGCGCCACGCTTCGCGCGCTCGCGGCGCTGGCGCAGGCCTTGCGCGATGCCGACGCGCCGCCGCGGCTCAGCGCAGGGCGAGGCGGCGACGGACCAGTCGGATGAGCCAGCCCAGGACCGGGATATGCGCGTAGAACTGGCCGCCGGCATCCCAATGGTCGATATGTTCGCTGATCCGGCCATCGGGCGCGAAATGGACCTCGCTCATGCCGACGATGATCCAGGGCGCGCGTCCGCCACCGGGATCGTTGGTGAAGCGCCAGAGGATGTAGCCTGCGGACTGGCCCAGCGCCCGGTCGAGCACCTCGAAGCGCGGCGTGCCGTGCGCGTACATCGAACCGAGCAGGCGGACGACGTCGTCGATGCCGCGCACGTCGTTGAAGGGATCGCGGAAGCGCATGCCGGGCGTGGCGAGGCCGGCGATGTCGGGCAGGGTCTCGCGGGTGAGGGTCTCGAAATAGCGGCCATAGGCCGCCAGCGTCGCGTCGCGATCGGTCATGCGCCGGTCATCCTGCGGACCAGCGCGAAATAGGCGCGGTAGGGAAGCATGTTCAGCAGCCTCAGCAGCAGCGCGAAGCGGCGGGGGAAGGTGATCTCGAAGCGGTCGGTCGCCAGCCCCGCGACGAACGCGTCGACCGCGGCCTCGACCGGCATCAGGAACGGCATCGGGAATTCGTTGCGGTCGGTCAGCGGCGTCTTGACGAAGCCCGGGTCGACCAGCTGCAGCCGGATCCCAAGGTTCTCGCAGTCGATGCGCAGCGACTCCGCCATGTTGATCAACGCCGCCTTGGTCGGGCCATAGGCAGCCGCGGTCGGCAATCCGCCATAGCCGGCGACCGAGGCGACGATGGCGATATGGCCCCGGCGGCGGGCGACCATGCGCGCGAGCAGCGGCTCGAGGCAATGCGCGACCCCGAACAGATTGATCTCGACCAGTCGCCGCAGCGTCGCGGCGGAGAAGTCCTGCGCCGACATCGGCCGGTGCGTGCCGGCGTTGAGCACGGCGAGCTCGATCGGACCGAGCCCATCCTCGATGCGCGCCACCGCGGCCGCGCAGGCGGCGGCGTCGGTGACGTCGAGCGGCACAGGCGCGATCGCGCCCGGGAAGGCGGCAGCCAGGCCGTCGAGCGCCGCCGCCCCGCGCGCCGAGACCGCGACCTTGCGCCCGTCCTGCGCGAGACGCCGCGCGAGAGCCTCGCCGATGCCGGACGAGGCGCCGGTGATCCAGGTGACTGTCATGCCAGCGTCTCCAGGAAGCTTTGCGCCTCGGCGCGGATGCGGGCGCGGCGCTCGGGCGTGAACCGGGCGAGCGTGCGGTAGGGCATGGCCATACGCGGGTTGCGCGACAATGTCTCGGCGTTGCGCATCAGAAAATCCCAGTACAGGCGGTTGAAGGGGCAGGATCCGTCACCGTCGCTGCGCGAGACGTCGTAGGCGCAGGCGCCGCAGTAATCCGACATGCGGTCGATATACTTGCCGCTGGCGGCATAGGGTTTCGACGCCAGGTAGCCGCCATCTGCGAACAGCGCCATGCCGTGCGTGTTCGGCAGTTCGACCCAGTCGAAGGCGTCGGCATAGACGGCGAGATACCAGGCCTCGACCTCGGCGGGCGCGATGCCGGCGAGCAGCGCGAAATTCCCGGTCACCATCAGGCGCTGGATGTGATGGGCGTAGGCGTTCGCGCGCGTCTCGGCGACCGCCTGGGCGACGCAGTTCATGCGCGTCTCGCCGGTCCAGTAGAAGGCGGGCAGGGGGCGCGTGGCGTTCAGCGCGTTGCTGTCGCCATAGCCCGGCATGCGCAGCCAGTAGATGCCGCGCACGAACTCGCGCCAGCCGAGGATCTGCCGTACGAAGCCTTCGACGGCGTTGATCTTCGCGCGGCCGCTCGCGTACGCCGCCGCCGCGGCGCGCACCACGTCGCGCGGATCGAGCAGGCCGACATTGAGATAGGGCGAGATGACCGCATGCCACAGGAAAGGCTCGCCGGTCTTCATCGCGTCCTGGTGGTCGCCGAAATGGGGCAGGCAGTCGGCGAGGAAGGCGTCGAAGGCGCGCCGCGCATCCGCGCGGGTGACCGCGAATCCGAAGGGCTCGAGATCGCCGAAATGCGACGCGAAGCGCCGGGCGACCAGATCGATCACCTCGCGGGTGACGGCGTCGGGCGCGAACGAGGCGCGCCGCGGCGGCTGGCTGCCCGCGGGCAGCGGCTTGCGGTTCTCGCGGTCGAAGTTCCATGCGCCGCCGGCGGGTTCCCCGGCGGCGTCGAGCAGGATGCCGTGCTCGCGGCGCATCTCGCGATAGAAGAACTCCATACGCAGGCCGCGACGCCCCTCGGCCCAGCGCGCGAAGCGCGCGCGGCTGCAGAAGAACCGCGTGTCCTCTCGGATCTCGACCGGGATCCCCAGGGCGGACTGCCAATCCTGCATGTCGGCGAGGACGCGCCACTCGCCCGGCTCGGTGACCACGACGCGGCGCGCGCCATGCCGGGCGACGGCGCGCGCGACCTCGCCGGCGAAGCTGCCGGTGTTCGCGGGGTCGTCGAGCCGCACATGGTCGACCTCCAGACCCGCGCCGCGCAGCTCGCCGGCGAAATGGCGCATCGCCGAAAGGATGAAGGCGATCTTCTTCTTGTGATGCGGGACGTATCCGGTCTCGGCCGCGACCTCGCAGAGCAGCACGACATCGCGCCCGCGATCGGTGTCCGCCAGGCTTGAAATCTCCGGCGTCAGCTGGTCGCCCAGGACGAGGCGCAGCGTCGTCATGCGGCCCGCCGTTCAGCCCTTGGTGCGCAGCGCCGAGCGCCCGCCATCGACGCCGATGACCTGCCCGGTGATCCAGCCGGCCTGGGGCGAGAGCAGGAACGCGGCGAGCGCCGCGGCGTCGTCGGGCTCGCCCAGGCGCGATATCGGATGGAGCGCCGCGATCGCCTTGGCCATCGCTTCGTTGCCGGTCAGCTTCGCGGCGAGCGGCGTGCGCGTCAGGCTCGGCGCGACGCAGTTGACGCGCAGCCGCGGCGCCAGTTCGGCGGCGAGCGACAGCGCCAGCGCTTCGACGCCGCCCTTCGCCGCGGCGATCGCGACGTGGTTCGCGAAGCCCTGTCGGGCGGCGACGGTCGAGAACAGGACGATGCCGGAGCCGGCGGCGAGGCCGCTGGCGGCTGCCTTGACCGCCATCGCGGCGCCGATCGTGTTCAGCGCGAAGGCCTCCGCCATGTCGGCGGCGGAAACCTGGGACAGCGGCTTGAGGACGATCGAGCCGACGCAGTAGGCGAGGCCGGAAAGTCCGTTGGCGGCAGCGGCGGCGACGGCATCGGCGAGCGCGCCGGCGTCGCGCGCATCCACCGGGGTCGCGGGGCAGCCCAGTTCCCGGGCGATGGCGTCGAGCCGGTCGCTGGCGCGCGCCATCAGGTGGAGCGCCGCGCCGTCGGCGGCGAGCCGCCGCGCGAGGGCTGCGCCGATGCCGGACGATCCGCCGACGACGAGGATGGGGGCGGTCATGTCTTGCTCCATGGAAGGCTCGGCCACCGGAGGACGTAGAGGCGCCGGCCCAGGCGGCAAGGCGCCGCGCCATGGCGCGACGCCGGTTTCGGGACTATATTGTTGGGAGGTTTTTGCCCGGAGGATCCGGAAGATGTTGTCCAGGCGCCATGCGATGGGCCTCGCCCTCTCCGCCGCGACGGTGGCGGTCCCGTCCGCCGCTCTCGCGTTCAGGATCGTTGAAGAGGACGAGTCGGCGCGCGTGCGGGACCTGATCGGCGCCTGCGAGACGCGCAACACGCACGACCAGATCGTCGCCCAGATCCTTGCCGATCTTGGCGAGGGCGACGGGACGGGCCCCGCGGTGGTGACGCCGCGCGAGATGGCCTGCCCGCTCTGCGGCTGCCGCCTGGTCCTGGCTCCGCCCGGGTCGGGCGCTGCGCCGGGCTTCTGACCGCGCGCGCGCCCGCGTCATGGCTCGCCGGACTGCCCGAGGCGCCGGCACGTTCCCCGATCCGCGACACGATCACGGGACCTGCGTCACCACCGCGATGGCGGCGGCGGAGGCGATCTGCGCCGCCCGCGGCGAGAAGCTGACGGCGCTGCGCCGCCAGGTGCTCGAACTCGTCTGGCGCGACCACAATCCCGTCGGCGCCTACGACATCCTGGCGACGATGCAGGTCGAGGCCGGGCGAAAGGTCGCCCCGCCCACCGTCTACCGGGCGCTCGATTTCCTGCTCGCGCAGGGGCTGGTGCATCGCGTCGAGTCGCTCAACGCCTATGTCGGATGCCGCGATCCGGGACGTCCGCACGACGTCCAGTTCATGATCTGCCGCGACTGCGGCACGGCCGTCGAACTCGACGACCGTCGGGTCGCCGCCGCGATCGAGGCGGCGGCGGGGGCCGTGGGGTTCGCGATCGATCGGCGCGTGGTCGAGGTCAGCGGAGTTTGCGCGCGCTGCGCGACGCCGCGCGATGCGTCGCCAGCGCCAGCGTAAGCAGGATGACGGCACCCGCCTGGTGGGCGGCGCCCAGCGTCACCGGCACCGCATGGACGAGCGCCAGTATGCCGAGTGCGACCTGTCCGGTCACGGCGATGCCGAGCCAGCCGGCCAGCAGGCGCACGCGCCGCTCCGGCAGCGTCGCGGCAAGCCATCCGGCATAGGCGAGCGTCAGCGCGGCGGTCGCGACCGCCATCCAGCGATGGTTGAACTGCACCGCGGCGACGTTCTCGAAGGCATTCTTCCACCATGGCGAAAGGTCGCCATAGCCTGCCGGTACCAGCCGGCCGTCCATCAGCGGGAAGCTGTTGTAGACGAAGCCGGCGTCCGTACCGGCGACGAAGGCGCCGGCGACGATCGTCGCCGCGACCGCCGTAAGCACGACCCGGCCGGCGCCGCGATAGGGTCCGGGGCGCGGCGGCGGATCGCCGTCGCGGAGCTCCAGGATCAAGCGCACGATCAGGGCGAAGATCGCCAGCGCCAGCGACAGATGCACGGCGAGCCGGTAGGGGCTGACATCCGTGCGTTCGACCAGCCCGGAGGCCACCATCCACCAGCCGATCGCGCCCTGCAGTCCGCCGAGGGCCAGCAGCACGGTCAGGCGGGCGAGCAACCTTCCGCGCACGCGCCCGGTCAGCGCGAACCACGCGAGCGGGACGGCGAAGGCGATGCCGATAAGCCGCCCCCAGAGACGATGCGCATACTCCCACCAGAAGATGACCTTGAACTCGTCGAGCGTCATCGACGCGTTCTTCTCGCGGAATTCGGGGATGCGCTGGTACTTCGCGAACTCGGCCTGCCATTCGGCGAGGCTGAGCGGGGGGATCGTGCCGGTGATCGGCCGCCATTCGGTGATCGACAGGCCCGATTCGGTCAGGCGCGTGATGCCGCCGATCACCACCATCGCGAAGATCATGGCGGCGCAGGTGACCAGCCATAGCCGGACCGGACGGAGGGTATCTGCGCTGGGATTCATGCCCTGCGCGAGATAGATCCGGCGGGGGCGCGGCGCAAGCCGCCTTGACCGGTCCGCGCGCGGGCGGGTATTTGTTCGTATACATACGAAATAGCGGCGAGGATCCGCGCGGTGCCACCGCCCACCCAAGCTGCGCGCCCGCGCGCGTCCGAGGAATACCGCCTGGAGGACCAGGCCGGCCATCTTCTGCGACGCGCGCATCAGCGCCACACGGCGCTGTTCCTGGAGATGATGGGCGTGATCGAACTGACGCCGACGCAGTTCGCGGCGCTGGCGCGGATACGCGAGCACGGCCCGGCGACCCAGAACCATCTCGGCCGCATGACCGCCATGGACCCGGCGACGATCCAGGGCGTCGTGCGGCGATTGGTCGCTCGCGGACTGGTCGAGCGGCGGCCCGATCCTGAGGACCGTCGCGTCATGGTGCTGAGCCTGACCCTGGCGGGGGAGCGCCTCGCCCGGCGGGCGATCGCGCGCGCGCGGCGCATCACCCGCGAGACGTTGGCTCCGCTACCGGTCGCCGAACGCAC
>JBIKXN010000287.1:0-5221 GCA_044355765.1 Alphaproteobacteria bacterium | reverse complement strand
TCGCCGCGACCATCGCCAGATAGCCGGCGTTGAAGGGCAGTCCTGGCCCCAGGCTCGCCTCGAGCGGCTTCGGCACGAAATGCAGCCCGAAGGGTCCGCCCGTGAGCCACTGCGCGTTGAGCGCGATCAGCTGGATCACGATCGCGATGCCGAATGTCGCGATGGCCAGATAGTCGTGGCGCAGCCGCAGCGTGGCCACGCCCACCACGAGCCCGGCCACGCCGGACGCAAATGCGGCCCCGATCCAGCCGACCGCCACCGGCAACGCGAAGCCGCCGAGCTGCCCGGGATGGTCGGGCGTCGTCAGGATCGCGGAGACATAGGCGCCGATCGCCACGAAGCCGGCGACGCCGACATTGAACAGGCCGGTGAAACCCCATTGCAGATTGAGGCCGAGCACGATCACCGCGAAGATACCGGCGAAGGCGAGGAAGAAGCTCGCGTAGCTGACGATCCCCGCGAGGTCGCTCATCGTCCGGACTTCCCGAACAGGCCTGCCGGTCGCACCAGCAGGATCGCGACGATCGCGAGGAAGGCCGACGCCGCGCGATACTCGGCGCCAAGCACCGGCGTGAGCAGGCTCTCGGCGAGCCCGACGACCAGACCGCCGATCGCCGCGCCATGGATGCTGCCGACGCCGCCCAGGATCGCGGCGGCGAACATCGGCAGCAGCAGATCGAAGCCCAGCGTGGTACGGACCTGCCCCGTCAGACCGGCGAAGACGCCGCCCAGGGCGGCGAGCACCGCACCGAGGACCCAGGTCGCGCGGATCACGGCGGCCGTGTCGATCCCGGTGACGCGCGCCAGGTCCGGGTTCATCGCCGTGGCGCGCATCGACTTGCCGAGCACGGTGCGGGTCAGGAACAGATGCAGGCCGATCATCGCGGCCACGGCCAGCGCCAGCACCATCATCTGGTCCGGCGTCGCGCGCATCCCGCCGAGCACGCTGCGCGGCACCAGCGCCACCGCGATCTGGATCTCGCGGCTGTAGTATTCCGGCAACGGACCGAAGACGAACAGCAGCAGGTTGCGCATCGCCAGCGCCGCACCGAAGCTGGCGATGATGAGCACGATGGCGGCGCCGCGCGCGCGCAGCCGCGCGAAGAGCAGCCAGTCGACCGCGAGCGCCGCCAGCGCCGTCGCCGCCGCCGCGACCGGCAGCGCCGCCAGCAGGGGCCAACCGAAGGAGAACGGACCGATCGGCGGCGCGGACGCGTCCAGCGATGCCAAGGCCGTCGCCACCGCCAGCGCGACATAGGCGCCGACGGTCAGCAGCTCGCCATGGCCGAAATTGGCGAAACGCAGCAGCGAATAGGTCAGCGTCAGTCCGATCGCGCCGAGCGAGACCGTCGAACCTACGACCAGACCGTCGGCGATCAGCTGAAGCATGGTGCTAAGCCGCCTCCCCGCGTCCGATGAAGGCATCGCCGAGCCGCGGATCGGCCGCCAGCGCCGCCGCCGCGCCCGCCAGCCGAACCCGTCCCTCGACCAGGACGATCGCGCGCGCGGCGAGCGCGAGCGCAGCGCGGACATTCTGCTCGACCAGGACTATCGCGACGCCGCCGCGCGCGATCTCGGCGAGCTTGGCGAAGACGATCTGCGCCAGCTTGGGCGACAGGCCCGCCGACGGCTCGTCGAGGATCAGCACGCGCGGCGCCGCGACCAGGGCGCGCGCCACGGCGAGCATCTGACGCTGTCCACCGGACAGGCGGCCGGCATCCAGCCGGCGCTGGCGACCAAGGTCGGGAAACAGCGCGAACATCTCGCCGATACGCTGCGCGCGCGGCGCGCCGGCGACCGCGGCCGCCAGATCGAGATTGTCCTCCACCGAAAGCTCGGCGAAGACATTCTCGGTCTGCGGCACGAAGCCGAGACCCAGCCGCGCCATGCGATGCGCCGGATCGCCCGCGATCTCGCGGCCGGCCAGCCGGACCGAACCCGAGGCGATCGGCACGATACCGGCCACCGCCTTGCCGAGCGTCGACTTGCCGGCACCGTTGGGGCCGAGAACGGCCAGTATCTCGCCGGCCTCGAGCGCGAAGCCTGCGCCGCGGACGATCGGCAAGCCGGGTTCGTAGCCGGCGACGAGTTCCGAGACGACGAGCGCAGCGCTCATTCGGGCGCTCCCCCGAGATAGGCTTCGACCACGCGCGGATCCGCGCGCACGGCATCCGGCGCGCCTTGGGTCAGTACCCGCCCCTGGGCCATTACCAGCACATGGCCGCACAGCCGCATCACCATGTCGAGGTTGTGCTCGATCAGCAGGAACGTAACCCCGCGGCGATTGAGGTCGGCGATACGCTCCATGATCGCCTCCAGAAGCCGCGGCGCGACGCCCGCGGCGGGCTCGTCGAGCAGCACCAGCTTGGGCTCGGCGACCATCGCACGCGCGAGCTCGAGCAGCTTGCGTTGTCCGCCCGACAGGATCCGTGCAGGGCGCACGGCGAGGTCCTGCAGACCGACGAATTCTATCCAGCGCATCGCCTGCGCGCGGTTGTAACGCTCGTCCGCCGCGACGCGCCCGGGCACCAGCCAGTTGCGCCAGAACGTCTCGCCCGACTGGTCCTTCGCGGCGAGCATGACGTTCTCGAGCACGCTCATTTCCGGGAACGGGCGCGGGATCTGGAACGTGCGTGCCAGGCCCAGCGCGAAAATCCGGTCCGGCGCCAAGCCGTCGATCCGCACGCCGTCGAGTTCGATCGCGCCGGAATCGGGACGCGCGGCACCGGCGAGGCAGTTGAACAACGTCGTCTTGCCTGCGCCATTGGGCCCGATCAGCCCGACGATCGCGCCGCGCGGCACGCCGAAGCCGACGCCGTCCACGGCGCGCACGCCGCCGAAGGACTTCACGATGTCGCGCACGTTCAGCATGGGTGAGCGGGACTGATAGCGGCTCGGCGCGGCACGGGCAATGCCGCAGGACCGCTCAGGCCCGCAGCCCCGCGTCCGGCCGTCCTGCTATCGACCGCGGGCGTCGGCGCGGCGCTTCCTGTCCGCTTCCAGCGCCTTCTGGCGTTCGGCCGGCATCATGTCCTTCCAATTCGGATCGATCTTCTGGCCGGCGTCGGCCCGCGCACGCAGCCAGTCATGCTGCTTGTAGAACGCCTTTCCGGCGCGGTAGCCCGCGTCGAAAAGCGTCTTCAGGTTGCTGTAGGACCAGTCGAGGACCTGGGGCCAGTGATCGTGGCTGATCTGGTCGTCGAACTGCAAGCGATGGAGATATTTTTTCGGATCGCCGGCCGGGTAGTCGTAGTCCTTCTCGAACATCCGGATGTTGTCGTTCGAGATCGACACCAGAGGCACGATCATCTGCAGGACCCAGGCGTCGTAGAGGCTGCGCGGCTTGCGGACGAGGCGGTCGGTGCCAAGGACGTCGAAGACGACGATCTTGCTGATCGCGTTGATCTCGCCGCCGGCCTTCTTCTCGTAGTCGAGCGCGCGCGCGACCTCGGGGATCTTGCGCATATCGGCCTCGTCGACCGCCGGCGCAGCCTCTTCCGCCACCTTGCCTGCCTTGCGCACGCGCGCGCGCAGCGCGGCGGCATGAGCCGCCCACTCCGCCTGATCGATCAATGTCTCGAGCGCCGTGCGGTCGGCCGAACGCGCACTGTCCTCGATGGCCGGCCAGCGGCTGGCCAGCTCGGCCTTGAGCATGCCCGGATACGCCCTGTCGTAATGGCTGTCGTACTCCAGCAATCCCTCGAGGTTGAGGGTGTCCATCGCCGAGCCTTCGATATAGTGGTCGCCGTCCAGTTCGAAGGGCGGGTAGATCAGCGGGAAAGCCAGCGCGGCGCGGAAATGCGCCGGCGTGATCTTCGCCTTGTCGAAGACCCGCATCTGCCGTTCGCGGATGTTCCATGCATTGATATAGAATTCCGGGCCGAAACGCTTCAGCGCCTCGAAATCGACGACATCCTCCAGCCAAGGTGCCGCCGAGCACATGCCCAAGCTCTGGGGGGTGAGATCGGAGGGCGACCATGTCGCCACCCACATCGCGAACAGGTCGTGCGCGAGGCGCTGCGTGTCGGTATCGCGCGGCATCATCCGCACCAGCGGCGCCATCGCCTTGTAATAGGCTTCCGCAAGCGGCCCGGGCTTGAAGAAAACTTTGAAGTTGACCGGAAAGTTCCTGTAGATCGCGTCGTGGACGCCGAGATCGACGGTTGCCCGCAGCGCCTTGCGGCGATCGCCGTCCTTCGGTGCGGCGTAGAGAAGCCCGACCAGCATGCCCGCACCCGACGTCGATACGAGGTCGAACTCCACGCCCTCCTCGTCGAGCGCGAGCAGCGCCCCTGCCATGAGCGTCAGCGTCGGCGCGCCGCCGCCGAGCACCAGCGCGTGCCGCCCTTCGCTCAGATTTTCCGGACCGTCGTGCTTCGTCATGACCGTTTCCTTTCCTTGAGACGGCAAACGTCGCCGCGCGTGCATTCTCCAGGTTCCGCGTCAGCGCCCGGCGATCGCCGCCGCCGCAGCGCGCATTCCCATCGCCGCGAATTCAGCAGCGGCGCGCGCGGTCTCTCTGGCCGCGCCGGCGGCATCGCCCGCCGCCGCAAGGGCGCGGCCACGCGCAGCGCGTGTCCAGGCGAGATCGCAACGCAGCCCGTTGCCGTCCTGCAAGGCAGCCGCGCGGTCGAGAAGCGCCACCGCGTCGGACGCCTGGCCCGCAGCGACGAGAGCCTCGGCCTTGGCGCGCAGCGCGACGGACAGGATCCAGCGCTCATCCGCGCCATCGGCAAGCGCCAGCGCCGCGTCGGCGAGCCCGGCCGCGCGCGGGCGATCGCCCTGGAGCAGCACCGCCTCGGCGAGCAGCCCCATGAAGGCGCCGCGGTGGAAGTCGCTGCCGATCCGCTCGGCGAGCGCAAGACAGGTCTCGAGCGCCGCGACCGCGGCGTCGACCTGCCCCGCGCGCAGCAGCATTTCGCCGCGCCAGCCATGGGTCACGAAGCAGCGGAACTTGTCGCCGGCGGATTCCGCGAGCGCCAGCGCCCGATCGAAGCAGGGCGTCGCGACCTCCAATTCGCCGCGCCAGCCATGGGCGATACCGCGGAAGAAGTGGCACGCGGCTTCGCTCGGCAGATGGCGCAGCTCGCGGGCGAGATCAACCGCCCGCGCGCCGGCGGCAGCGGCCGCGTCGAAGCGCCCGGCCAACGCGAAGCCGAAGGCGAGCGTGCCTGTTATCGTCGCATGCTCCAGCCGGTTGCCGAAGCGTTCCATCTGGTCG
>JBIKXN010000286.1:0-5222 GCA_044355765.1 Alphaproteobacteria bacterium | reverse complement strand
CGATGCGCGGCTGGCGTGGGGGCTGCGGCGCCGGCGAGGCGCTCTGGCGGGGCAGGGGACGTGTCGGGATCTCGCTCAGCAGACCGCCAGCGCCCATGCGCATGATCTCGGCGCGTCCCACGGGCAGTCCGGCGGCGACGCGCTGCAGCACCCAGTCGAAGCCGTTGAGCTTTGGCGAGCGCGCGCAGCCCGGCAATCCGATCACGGGACGGCCGGCGAGCGTGCCGAAGAGCAGCAAATTGCCAGGATCCACGGGCATGCCGAAATGATGCACGGCGCCGCCGGCGTCGACGATAGCCGAGGGGATCACGTCGCGCCGATCGACCACGGCGGACGCGCCGAGGACCAGCAGCAACTCCGCGCCGCCGGCTGCCGCGCGGGCGAGGGCGGCAGCCACGGCGCCGTTCTCGTGGGCGACGATCTCGTCCGCGGCGAGACTGCCTCCCAGCGCGACCAGCCGCGCGCGCGTCGCCTCTACCGTCTTGGCGAGCACGCTGGGCTTGGTTCCCGGCAAGCGGGTCTGGATCAGCGCCGCGCGGACGGGCTGGAACGGGGCGACGCGCAAGAACGGCGCTGCCGTCGCGACGCGGTCGAGCACGGCGTCGAGCGCGCCGCGCGGAGCGGCGAAGGGGATTATCTTCACCGTCGCGGCCATCTGGCGCGGCGCGATCGGGGCGTATGGCGGCAGCAGTGCCACGGTGATCGATTCGTCGACCGCGTTGACCGCGTCGAGCGCGGCCGCGTCGTATACGACGAGCCCGGATGCTGTGGCGTAGAGGTTCGCGCGGCCGGTGAAGGCGGCCGAAACCAGGAGATTGCCGCCCGCGATCGCACGGGCGACGGCGGTCGCCGCCGCGTCTTCCGCGACGTCGTCGTGCTCCAGGTGGGCTGCGACGATGCTCGCGCGGCCGCTGCGTGCGAGCGCGTCGATGTCGGCGCGGTCGAGCCGGCGGCCCTTCCTGAAGGAGAAACCTTCGCCGGATACGCCGTGCGCGAGCAGCGCGCCCTCGGCCTCGGCGAGCGGCATCTCGCCGAACTTCATGCGCGGGTCTCCCCGCCGCGGCGGACCGCTGTCACCTGCGCCATGATCGACAGCGCGATCTCTGCCGGCGAAAGGGCGCCGATGTCGAGCCCGACCGGGCCGTGGATGCGTGCGAGCGCCTTTTCGTCGTGGCCGAGCGCCGCCAGGCGCGCGAGCCGTGCGGCATGCGTCTTGCGGCTGCCGAGCGCGCCGATATAGAAGGCCTGCGATCTGAGCGCCGTGTCGAGCGCTGGATCGTCGAGTTTCGGGTCGTGGGTCAGCGTGACGATCGCGCTGCGCATGTCCGGCTTCAGCTTGTCGAGCGCCTCGTCTGGCCAGTCGCCCGAAACCGAAACCTCCCTGAAGTCCTGGCTGGCGGCGAAGGCCCGGCGCGGATCGACGATGGTGACGCCGTAACCCGCGAGTGCGGCCATCCGCGCGAGCGGTTCGGCGATGTGCACGGCGCCAACGACGATCAGCCGCGGCGGCGGCGCGAATACATGGACGAAGATGCGACCGGCCGGGGTCTCGAAGGATGTGCAGGCGTCGTTGCGCAGCGCTTCCTGAGCGGCAGCGACCATGTCGACATCGAGGCACAGCTCGCCTTCGCTGTCCGCGGCGGTGACGAGCAATTGCTGCCCGCTGCGCAGATTGGTGAGCAGCGCCACCGGCGTTGCGGCGGCGCGCAGCGCCTGGAGCCGTGCGAGGACCGCAGGTTTCACGTCTCGATCCTCTCGACGAAGACCTGGACCTTGCCGCCGCAGGCGAGACCGACCTCCCAGGCCTGCTCGTTGGTGACGCCGAAATCGAGGAGGCGCGGGCGCCCGGTGGCAATGGCGTCGAGCGCCTCGCGGATCACCGCGCCCTCGATGCAGCCGCCGGACACGGAACCGGCGAAGCGGCCGCTGTCGTCGACCACCAATTGGCTGCCAACCGGCCGCGGGCTCGATCCCCAGGTGGTGACCACCGTGGCGAGGGCGACGCCCTTGCCGGCGGCGCGCCAGGAGGCGGCGGTCGTCAGGATGTCGTCGCCGGAGGCTGTTGCGCTCATCGATCGCTCCTTGTCGCTCGCTCAGGCCGGGGCCGCCGCCGTCGCCACGCCGGCACCTTTCCAGACATAGCGCCGCCGCGCGGTCGGCGCGTCGACGGACAGCGCGTCGGCGATCCCGGCGAGGCTGGCGAGGTTATGGGCCGGACGGAAATCGTCGACGAAGGGCAGGATCGCCCGCGCTCCCGAGGATTTCGGCTCGAACCCGGAATAGCGCAAGAGCGGATTGAGCCAGATCAGGCGTCGGGAGGATTTCGACAGGCGATCTATTTCCTCGCGCAGTCCAAGCGCCGCGTCGCGGTCGAGCCCGTCGCTGATCAGCAGCACGGTGGCGTTCTGGCCGAGCACGCGGCGGCTCCAGCGCAGATTGAACTCGGCAAGGCTGTGTCCGATGCGCGTGCCGCCCGCCCAGTCCTCGACCGCGGACGCGACCTTGGCCATCGCCTTGTCGGGGTCGCGCTGGCGCAGCGCACGGGTAACGTTGGTCAGCCGCGTGCCGAACAGGAAGACATGGACGCGCGAGCGGTCGTTGGTCAGCGCATGCAGGAAGTGCAGGAACATGCGCGTGTAGCGCTCCATCGATCCGGAGATGTCGCAGAGCACGACCAGTGGAGGCACGCGGGTCCGCGGCTCGCGGCGGGCGAAATCGGCGCTCATGCCGCCGCTGCGTGCCCAGCGGCGAAGCGTGGCGCGGAAGTCGATCCGCGCGCCGCGCCGCGAGGCGCGGAAGCGCCGCGTGCGGATCTCGTTGAACGGCATCCGCAGCCGCGACAGGGCCAGGCGCGCCTGGGCCAACTCGGCATTGGACATCTGCTCGAAGTCCTTCTGCTGCAGGATCTCGCGGTCCGACCACGTCATGACCGCGTCGATCCGGCGCTCGTCCTCCGGCTGCTCGCCGGGCGGCGGCGGCGCGCGCTCGTGCTGGCGCCCGGCCTGGAAGGCCTCCGCGAGGCGACGCGACAGCTTCTCCTTGTCGTCCTTCTTCTCTTCGCCCTCGCCGCGGGCCTGGGGCAGCAGGAAGGCCAGCATGCGTTCGATCAGCTTCGGGTCGCGCCAGAACATCCGGAAGGCCTGGTCGAAGACCTCGTGCTGGTCGCGCCGGTTGACGAACACGGCATGCAGCGCCCAGTAGAAGTCGTCGCGCGTGGCGAGGCCTATGGCCTGCAGCGCGCGCACGGCCTCGATCTCGCGGCCCGGACCGATAGGCAGGCCGGCGCCGCGGAGGATACGCGCGAAATGGACGACGTTGGCGACGAAGCGTCCGTCCGCGGGGCTCTCCGCCGCCTCCTGCGCCGGCCCGGTCATGCGCGCGCTGTGGCGAGCTCCGAGCGGACCTGCGCCAGCATCTGGGTCGCGGTCGCACCGCGGATCCGGGCAATGTCGTCCTGGTATTTGAGGACGGCGCCCAGCGTGTCGTTGATGGTGTCGGGATCGAGTTCGATCTTGTCGAGCGTGAGCAGCGCGCGGGCCCAGTCGATGGTCTCGGCGACGCCCGGCACCTTGAACAACTCCTCGCCGCGCAGCTTCTGGACGAAGCCGACGATCTCCTGGGTGAGGCGGCGGGGCGCGTCCGGCGCCTTGATCTTGAGGATCTCCATCTCGCGCGCGACGTCGGGGTAGTCGACCCAATAATAGAAGCAGCGGCGCTTGAGCGCGTCGTGGATCTCGCGGGTGCGGTTCGAGGTGATCACGGCGATCGGCGGCGCGGGCGCCTTGACGGTGCCGAATTCCGGGATCGTCACCTGCCAGTCGGACAGTGTCTCGAGCAGGAACGCCTCGAAGGGCTCGTCGGCGCGGTCGAGTTCGTCGATCAGGAGGACCGGCGGTCCGGCGGTGTCTGGCGCCATGGCCTGGAGCAGCGGACGGCGGATCAGGAAGCGCTCGGAGAAGATTTCCTCTTCCAGGGAAGCCCGGCTGCCGGCATTGGCTTCCGCCATGCGGATCTCGATCATCTGGCGGGCATAGTTCCACTCGTAGACCGCCGCCGCGACGTCCAGACCTTCATAGCACTGGAGACGGACCAGGCGACGGCCCAAGGTCTGCGCCAGGACCTTGGCGATCTCGGTCTTGCCGACCCCTGCCTCGCCCTCGAGGAAGAGTGGCCGGTCGAGCTTCAGCGCCAGCGTTACTGCGGTCGCGAGGCTGCGGTCGGCGACATACCCCCCCCGGGCGAGGAGCGCGAGCGTGTCGTCGACATTGCGCGGAAGGTTGATGGTCATGGGATGATCCGTTGCGAGATGCGGCGCGTAACTTAGGCCGGATGACGGACAGGACCATAATGCAGCGACCAGGTGGTTCGATACGGACGATTCGACACGGGGGGCGTCCGGAAGCCGGGCGGCGCGACGTCCTCGGGGCGCTGGCGGCCTCGGGCGCGGCTGCCGCGCTGGCGGGCTGCAGCGGCCTGCAACTGGTGGATGCGGTGACGTCGACCGACGGTTACGCGGTGGCGCGCGACGTCGCCTATGGCCCGTTGCCGCGCCAGCGCATGGATATCTACGTGCCTGCCGGCAAGCCTCCCGAGCGGCCAGTGCCGGTGGTCGTGTTCCTCTATGGCGGCAGCTGGCGGCAGGGATCCAAGGAGGAGTACCGGTTCGTCGGCGCCTATCTGGCGCGCGCAGGTTATGTCGCCGTCCTTCCCGATTACCGGCTGTTTCCGGAGGTGCGGTTCCCGGTCTTCGTCGAGGATTGCGCGGTGGCGACGACGGCGGCACGGCGGCTCGTGCCGGGGTTCGGCGGGGATCCGCGCCGGGTCTTCGTGATGGGGCATTCGGCAGGCGCGCATATGGCGGCGCTGCTGGGGCTCGAGCCGGGCTATCTGGCGGCGGTAGGCGACGATGCGCGCGCGCTTAGCGGGGTGATCGGCATCGCAGGACCCTACGACGCCGATTTCGGTACGATACGCTGGCTTGCCGACGTCTTTCCCGACGCGCGCAGCCGGAGCGAGGCCCGGGTCGTCGACAAGGCGCGCAGCGGTGCGCCGCCGATGTTCCTGGCCAACGGCATTTCCGACACGCTCGTCCCGCCGCGCAACGCCGTGGCGCTCGCCGATCGGCTGCGCGCGCTGGGCAATCGCGTCGATCTTCGCCTCTATGACGGCGTCAGCCACGGCTCGATCCTGCTTGCCTTCGCGCCGACGCTTGCCGGCGGCGC
>JBIKXN010000285.1:0-5227 GCA_044355765.1 Alphaproteobacteria bacterium | reverse complement strand
CGGGGAGAGCGCGCCCTTGTCGGGATCGATGGCGAAGACGACGATGTCGTCGCTGTTCTGGTTGGCCGCGTAGAGGAAACGTCCGCTCGGGTCGGCGCCGATGAACCGCGGCTCGGCACCGCCGGTATTCGTCCAGCCCACGGTACATAGCCGGCCACTCGCCGGATCGATGGCATAGGTGACGATGCTGTCGTGACCGCGGTTGGAGCAGTACAGCGCACGCCCGCCGGCACCGAAGGCGAGTTCCGACGTCGTGTTCGGCGCGAACCAGTCCTCGGGCAGCGAGCTCAGGACCTGCAACGGCGTCAACTCGCCCTCGGACGCATTCCACGCGAAGGCGGTGACCGTGCTGTCGATCTCGTTGCAGGCATAGGCGTAGGGCAATGTCGGATGGAACGCGATGTGTCGCGGGCCGGCACCGGCCCGCGACGCGACGCGGCGATGCAGCGAAAGCCGTCCCTTCTGCGCGTCGAAGGACAGCACGAATATCGTATCGAGCCCCTTGTCCGGGATCGCGACGAAGCGACGGGTCGGATCGAAGGCGACGTCGTGCGGCTGCGGGCGCGCCTGCTCGGTGCGGTGAGGCCCGAGCTGGCCACCAAGCCAGAGCACCTCGTGATGGTCCGCGAGGCGGCCGTCGGGACCGATCGCGAGAACGGACACGTTGCCGGCGACATAGTTGGCGACCACCATGAACCGGCCTTCGGCGTCGAAGTCCTGGCGCACGCCGTTGTTCCCGCCGGTGGAAGCGCGGTTCAGCGGCGTCGCGCGACCGGTCGCGGCGTCGAGCGCGTAGGCGGTCGCATAGTCGCGCCCGCCATGCACCGCGTAGAGGAAGAGCTGGTCGCGGCTGACGGCCAGGAAAGACGGGTTCTCGAGATCGCCAAGCGTCTGCACATGCGCGAGCGCTCCATCTGCACGATCCACCCGATAGACCTCGATACCGCTGCCGCGGCCGTTGCGGTCGGGCGTGGTGAAGGAACCGACATAGGCGAACATCGAGGTCTCCCGGCCGCACGAACCCGTCCGGCGCCGGCCCGTGACATGTCCGCCGGCGCGATGCGATCATCTTTCCCGCCCCGGGGAGGACAGCGCAATGGCCGATATCGTCGTCGACGCCCATCACCATTTCTGGGATCCGGCGCGGGGAAGTTTCCCGTGGATGGCGGGCCCCGAAATGAGGCCGCTCCGGCGCGTCTTCGCACCGGGCGATCTGGCGCCGCTGCTGCGCGACTGCCATGTCGACCGCACCATCCTGGTCCAGACCCAGTCGAGCCTGGACGAGACGCGCGACTTCCTGGCGCTCGCCGCGGCGACGCCTTTCGTCGCCGGTGTCGTGGGCTGGGCGGACCTCACCGATCCGCATGTCGACGCCACGCTTTCGATGCTCAAGTCCGGGCCCGGCGGCGACCGGCTCGTCGGCATCCGCCACCAGGTCCATGACGAGCCCGACCCCGACTGGCTGCTGCGCGGCGACGTGCGCCGCGGCCTCGAAGCCGTCGCGCGCGCCGGGCTCGTCTACGATCTGCTGCTGCGTCCGCGCGAGATCCCGGCGGCGCGCGCCACCGTGGCCGCGCTGCCGGGCCTGCGCTTCGTCGTCGACCACGTCGCCAAGCCGATGATCAAGCGCGCGGTCTTCGCGCCCTGGGCCGAGGCGATGCGCGGCTTCGCCGAACATCGCGACCATGTCTGGTGCAAGCTGTCGGGGATGGTGACCGAGGCCGACTGGCAGGGCTGGACAGCGCGCGACCTGCGCCCCTATGTCGATGCGGCGCTCGAGATCTTCGGCACGCGACGTTGCCTGTACGGCAGCGACTGGCCGGTCTGCACGCTGGCCGCCAGCTATGCCGAGACCAAGTCTGCGCTTGAGGAATGTCTGGCGCCGCTCGCGCCGGCGGAACGCGCCGCGATCTTCGGCGCCAATGCCATCGAACTCTACGGCCTCGCGCGCATCCCGGGCTGGCCACGCTGAACGGGCATAAGAGTTTCTAGCCGTCCTCCCGAGAATAACTGGTGTGACGCGCACGCGTGGCTGAGGCACGAAAGCAGCGCCGCTATCCGGCGTTTGCTTTCGCGAGGCGCCAATGACCCCGCACCGTGCACAGACCGCAGCCGATCTCCAGTCAGCCGCCGCCTTCGGCCCGGGCGCCCAGCGACCGCAGACATGGCGGCACGAGGACGGCGTTTTCGCGGCCGACGAGCTGGGCTGGCTCGCCGAGCAGGCGCGGCGGCGCATCAATCTGGAGCTGGGCTGGCCCGACGGTCCGGCGCTGTTGCACGACTTGCATCTGCGCGACGAGAGTTTCCGGCGGCTCGCCACACATCCGCGTCTGCTGACGCGGGCCGAGCGCCTGATCGGCGCCCCGGTCGCGATCGCCGCCACCGCGCTCTTCGCCGGCGACGACATCCGCCTGCCCTCTGCCTTCCTCGCCGCCGATGTGCTGGTCGTGGTGCCGCTCGCGGCGCGTCATCCGGCGAAGCCAGGCGGCGCCGGTTTCGGCACGCGTCTGCCCGAGGCGACGCGCCACGACTGGCCCTTCCTGGTCGCGCTGCGCCGCGCCGGCGCGGCCGAGCGCCCGACCGCGCCGGTCGCCGACGATGCGCTCTGGCCCGATGCAGCCAGCGTCGCGGGCTGAGACCGCGCGCCCGATGAGCCGTCTCGCGACGCTTCCGGTCTCATATGCCGTCGCCGGGCGGCGCGTGCTGCTGGCCGGCGACGGCGAACGCGTCCTTCAGAAGGCACGCTTCCTGCGGCGCTGCGCGGCCGCGACCGTGCTGTTTGCGCCCGATCCGTCGCCGGAGCTGCGCGCCTTCGCCGCCGCCGCGGACTGGCCGCTGGACGCGCGCATGCCCATGGCGGCCGATTTCGCGGGCTGCGCGCTTGCCTTCGCCGGCAGCGACGAGCCCGCGCGCGAGGCCGCGGTCGCTGGGCTCGCGCGCGCCGCCCGCGTGCCGGTCAACGTCGTCGATCGGCCCGACCTGTCGGATTTCGCCGTGCCGGCGATCGTCGACCGCGCGCCTATCGCCATCGCGATCTCTACCGACGGCACGGCGCCGGTTCTGGCGCAGCGCATCCGCGCAGCGATCGAGCGCCTGCTGCCGCAAGGTCTTGGCCGGGTCGCCGAACTGGCCGCAGCGCTGCGCGCGACGGTGCGCGCGCGGTTGCCTTCCCCCGGCGAGCGACGCGACTACTGGGCGAGGCTGTTCGACGGCGAGGCCGCGGCCGCCGCGCTCGCAGGCGATGCAGCCCAGGCGCGCCGGCTGGCGCTGCGCGCGCTCGACCGGGCGGGCGATGCACCACGCATAGGCAAGGTGTTCCTGGTCGGTGCCGGGCCCGGCGCGAGCGACCTGCTGACGCTGCGCGCACATCGTGTGCTGCAGGAAGCCGATGTCGTCGTCCACGACGATCTTGTGCCGGAGGAGATACTCGACCTGGGACGGCGCGACGCGCGGCGCGTCGCCGTCGGCAAGCGCAAGGGCCGCGCTGGCACCACTCAGGCCGAGATCAATGCCCTGCTGGTCGAACTCGCGCAGTCCGGCGCGCGCGTCGTGCGTCTCAAATCGGGCGATCCGGCGATCTTCGGGCGCGCCGGCGAGGAAGTCGCGGCGCTGCGCGAAGCCGGCATCGCCGCCGAACTCGTGCCGGGCGTCACCGCGGCTTGCGCGGCGGCCGCCGATCTCGGCGTGTCGCTGACCCGGCGCGGCACGTCATCGCAGCTGATCTTCGTAACCGGACACGACGCGCAAGGCGCAACGCCCGAGGGCTGGGAACGACAGGTCGCCGCAGGCGCCACCGCGGCGCTGTACATGGGCCGCAGCGTCGCCGACCGGATCGCCGCCAGGCTGCACGCCGCAGGCGCCAGCCCGGCCCTGCCGGCGATCGCAGTCGAGAACGCCGGACGCGCCGGACGGCGCGTGCTTGCGGGGACGCTTGGCGAGCTGCCTGCGCTTGCCGCACGCGCCGATCTCGACGGACCGGTTCTGGTCCTGCTCGGCACGGCGCTGGCGGAGGCCGACATCGCGGCGGCGGAAGACCTCGCCCACGGCCTGCAGCGGCGCGTGGCCTGAACGGAGGAACGCATGGCGCGCAAGAAGACGGGTTTCTCGCCGATGGTGGTCACCGCGAACGAACTGCGCTCCGGGCGGGTGGTGTTCCGCGACGCCGCCGGCCTCTGGACCGATCGCGTCGCCGGCGCCGCGATCGCCGCCACGCCGGAGGAAGCCGGCGCATTGCTGCAAGCCGCGCGCGCCGACGAGGCGGCCTGCCGGGTCGTCGAGCCGGTCCTGATCGATGTCGATGCCGGAGCCGCTCCGCCGCTGCCCGCCAGCCTGCGCGAGCGGATCCGCGCTACCGGGCCGACGGCCGGTCTGCCCGGCGACGCGAAGCCTTTCCCCTGATCCACGCGAGGCCGCCGCATGTACCGCTACGACCAGTTCGACGCCGCCTTCGTGCGCGAGCGCGTCGCCGAGTTCGCGGATCAGGTCGCGCGCCGCCTCGACGGCTCGCTGACCGAGGAGCAGTTCAAGCCGCTGCGCCTCATGAACGGGGTCTATCTTCAGTTGCACGCCTATATGCTGCGCGTGGCCATCCCGTACGGCACGCTCTCGGCGCGACAGATGCGGCGGCTCGCCCGCATCGCGCAGGTCTACGACCGTGGCTACGGGCATTTCACCACCCGGCAGAACATCCAGTTCAACTGGGTGAAGCTCGACGACATGCCGGCGATCCTGGGCGAACTCGCCGAGGTCGAGATGCACGCGATCCAGACCTCGGGAAACTGCATCCGCAACGTCACCGCCGATCATTTCGCGGGCGCCGCCGCCGACGAGGTGGTCGATCCGCGCCCCTATGCCGAGATCCTGCGGCAATGGTCGTCGCTGCATCCGGAGTTCAGCTTCCTGCCGCGCAAGTTCAAGGTCGCGGTCACCGGGGCGCCCAAGGACCGCGCGGCGCTTCAGGTCCACGACATCGGGCTGGAGGCGAAGCGAGGGCCGGATGGCGGGATCGGCTTCGCGGTCTGGGTCGGCGGCGGCCAGGGCCGCACGCCGATGCTGGCGCGCCGGCTGCGCGACTTTCTGCCCGAGCGCGAGCTGCTCGCCTATTGCGAGGCGATCCTGCGCGTCTACAACCTCGAAGGCCGCCGCGACAACAAGTACAAGGCGCGGATCAAGATCCTCGTCCACGAAAAGGGCCAGGAGGAGATCGCGTCCGCGATCGAGGCCGAAT
>JBIKXN010000284.1:0-5243 GCA_044355765.1 Alphaproteobacteria bacterium | reverse complement strand
ACGTCGCGGGACGGATCCTCGCCATCGTCTTCCCGGTCGCCGCCTTCGTCGCGCTCGGCTTCGAGCATTCGGTGGCGAACATGTACATCCTGCCGATCGGCGATCTCGCCGCCGGACGCCTGCCGGATGCGATGGCGCTGGCGGCGAATCTGCTGCCGGTGACGCTGGGCAACGTCGTGGGCGGCGGCGGCTTCGTGGCGCTGGTCTACTGGCTCGCCTATCTGCGTGCCCCCTGACGCGAAAGGGCCTCCGGCTCGCGCCGGAGGCCCCTCGTCGCCGCGATCCGCGCGCCCGTTCAGCCGCGATAGGAGAAGATGTCGCGGTCCTTGGTCTCGGGCACGAAGAAGAAGCCGATCACCGCCGTGCCCAGCGCGATCACGATCGGGTACCAGAGCCCGTAGTAGATGTCGCCGGTCTGGGCGACCATCGCGAACGACGTCGCCGGCAGCAGACCGCCGAACCAGCCATTGCCGATATGGTAGGGCAGCGACATGGCGGTGTAGCGGATGCGGGTGGGGAACAGTTCCACCAGCGCCGCCGCGATCGGCCCGTAGACCATCGTGACGTAGACGACCAGGATGGTCAGGATCAGCACCAGCGTGAGGGCCTGCGCGTTGAAGACGTCGAAGAAATGCGCGGCCTTGACGATCGACGGGTTGGCAGCGCCGGGATAGCCTGCCGCCGTCAGCGAGGCACCCAGATCCTTCGCGAAGCCCGCATCGGCGACCTTGAGCTCCTTGCCCGCGACGCTGACCGTGGCGGCGAAGCCGGCGGCCTGAGGCTCGGTCTTGTACATCACCGAGCCGCGCGCCAGCGCCGCCTTGGCGATGTCGCAGCCCGAGGTGAACTTGGCCGTGCCGACGGGGTTGAACTGGAAGGAGCATTCCGCCGGATCGACCTTGACGACGACCTGGGTGGTGGTCTGAGCCTTGTGCAGCGCCGGATTGGCGGTCTGCGTCATCCACCCGAAGAGCGGAAAATAGGTCAGCGCCGCGATGACGCAGCCGCCCAGGATGATCGGCTTGCGGCCGATCCGGTCGGACAGCGTGCCGAAGACGATGAACCCGACCGTGCCGAGCACGAGCGACCAGGCGATCAGGACATTCGCGGTCAGGATGTCGACCTTCAGAATCGATTGCAGGAAGAACAGCGCGTAGAACTGGCCAGTGTACCAGACCACCGCCTGGCCGGCGGTCAGCCCGAGCAGGGCCAGCAGCGCCACCCTGGCGTTCTTCCACTGCCCGAACGCCTCGGCGAGCGGCGCCTTGGAATGCGTGCCCTCCTCCTTCATCTTCTTGAAGGCAGGGGACTCCTGCATCTGCAGGCGGATGTAGAGCGAGACCACCAGCAGCGCGAGCGAGATCAGGAACGGCACGCGCCAGCCCCAGGCCGCGAAAGCCTGATCGCCGACATAGAGCCTCACCGCCAGGATGACCAGAAGCGACAGCAGCAGTCCCAGCGTCGCCGTGGTCTGGATCCAGCTGGTGAAGAAGCCGCGCCGTCCGTGTGGCGCGTGCTCGGCGACGTAGACGGCGGCGCCGCCATACTCGCCGCCCAGCGCCAGCCCCTGGAGCATGCGCAGGGCCAGCAGCAGGACGGGGGCCAGCCAGCCGATCGTGTCGTAGCTGGGCAGACAGCCGACCAGCACCGTCGACAGGCCCATGATCATGATGGTGACGAGGAAGGTGTATTTGCGCCCGACCAGATCGCCGAGGCGGCCGAAGACCAGCGCGCCGAAGGGGCGGACCAGGAACCCGGCAGCGAAGGCCAGCAGCGCGAAGATGTTGCGGGTCGCCTCGGGAAACGCCGAGAAGAACTGGGCGCCGATCACAGCCGCCAGCGCGCCGTAGAGATAGAAATCGTACCACTCGAAGACGGTGCCGAGCGAAGAGGCCAGAATGACCTTCTTCTCTTCCCGGGTCATGGGCCGGACGTCGTAGTCCGAGGCCGGAGCGCTGGCTTGCATGGATTCATCCCTCCCCTGGTCATGCGTGCCGGCGCGCGCCACGAGGGCGGATCGCCGGACGAGGGCGGGATGCCTCGCCGAGCTTACGGCAACCTTACGACGCGCAGGGACATCCGGGAGCGCCGGGGCGGTTGACCTGTTGACCCGCCCCCGGGAGTGAAGTTTCATGCACTTGGGAACGGCGCTGCAGGCGCGCCGCCCGGCAACTCGGGAGGAAATCGATGTTCGCACTCAAGACGGCGACGCTCGCCGCAACCATCGGCTTGGCGGTCGCGCTCGGCGCGCCGTTCGGCGCCGAGGCCCAGCAGCGCTGGAAGGCCCAAAGCCTCTACGGCCCGAACACCGTGGTGTTCAAGGACTTCCAGAAGTTCTCCGACCGGGTGAAGGAGATCACCCGCGGCGGCGTGCTGATCGAGGCGCTGCCGGTGGCGACGATCGTTCCGCAGGCCGAGGCGCTCGACGCGGTGCGCGCTGGCCTGCTCGACGCGGCCTCCGGCACGATGGCCTATCAGGGCGGCAAGGAGCCGGCGGCGGCGTTCTGGGACCTGACCGCGGGCTACGACAATCCGATGCATCTGCTGATGTGGTACAAGCTCGGCGGCGGCATGGAGATCATGAACAAGATCGCGGCCCGCTGGGACGCGGTCTTCCTGGGCCCGGTCATCCTCGGCCTCGAGTCGATCCCGTCCAAGAAGCCGATCCGCTCGATCGCCGACTTCAGGGGCGTGAAGATGCGCTCGCCCGACGGCATCCCGGCGGAGATCTTCGCCAAGCTGGGCGCCTCGGTCTCGGTCATGCCGGGCACGGAAGTCTACACCGCGCTCGACACCGGCAAGATCGACGCGACCGACTGGGGCACGCTGTCGGTCAACGACGAGGCGGGCTACAACCGCATCGCGCCCTTCGCGATCTATCCGGGCGTCCACTCGATGAACTCCACGGACTTCGTCGTCCGTCGTTCGCGTTGGAACGCGCTCTCCGCCGACCAGAAGGCGGCGGTCCAGACCGCGCTCGAGGAGTGGAACATCGCGACCCTGATGAACCAGGAGTTCGAGGACCGCCAGGCCGCCGCGAAGCGCGACCCGTCGACCCTGATCACCTGGGGCGAGAAGGAGAAGCTGGAACTGCGCAAGGTCGCCCAGGAAGTCTGGGAGAGCTGGTCGAAGAAGAGCCCGCTCGCGAAGGAGATCTACGACAGCCAGGTCAACTTCCTGAAGAAGATGGGCAAGCTCTGATCGGTCCACCGAAGGCCGACAACGAGGTTCGGGCGCGGCGGTTGCCGCGCCCGAACGGTTTTCGGGGCACGCGCCGGTCGACGCGCGCCGCCACCGCATAATCAGGGGAACGAACAGCATGAGCCAGTCAGCACAGGCGCAGACGCCTGACTTCGCGCCAGCGAACGCGATGGAGCGGATCATCGTCAATGTCGGCAAGGTGCTGAGCTTAGGCTACGCGCTCTCGATCATCGTGACCATCTACGATGTCGCCATGGACAAGATGGCGACCCCGACGATCTGGGTCTACGACGTGGTCACGACCGCGATCGCGGTCTCCTTCGTGATCGGCGGTTCCTGGGCGTTGCAGCGCCGCGAGCATATCCAGATCACCGCGCTCTTCGACCGCTACCCGGAGCGGGTCAAGCGGATCTGCGACGCGATCGGCTATGCCGGCTCGCTGATCTATCTCTTCGTCGTCATGTGGTTCTCCTGGCGGCTGGCCAGCGAGGCGGTGATGATCTGGGAGGTCGGTGGCTCCGCCTGGCGGCAGCCGACGCCGGTCGTGGTGAAGGTGTCGATGTTCCTCGGCACGCTGCTGATGATCGTCCAGGGCGGTATCAACCTGCGCAAGGTCCTCGCCGACATGGGGCCGCCCCCGCCGCTCGTGAAGGCTGCCTTCGCGCTTGCCGCCGTCTTCGCCGTTTGGCTCGGCCTGTCGCTCGCCAGCGACGGCGCCTGGATGCCGTTCCATCCGCTCGACATGCTCGCGGGCGGCTATTTCTCGGCAAGCATCGAGACGATCTCGCTGCTGATGCTCGCCTGCTTCGTGCTGTTCATCATCGTGCTCGGCATGCCGATCGCCTTCGCGACCGGCCTGATCGCGGTGATCTTCTGCGTCGTCTTCCGCGACATCGACGCGCTGTCGATCATCACCTTCCGCACCTACGGCTTCATCAATTCCTACGTGTTGCTGTCCGTGCCGATGTTCCTGCTGATGGCCGCGATCCTCGACAAGTCCGGCGTCGCGCACGACCTCTACGACGCGCTGAAGATCTGGGCCGGCGGCCTGCCCGGCGGCGTTGCGGTAATGACCCTGATCGCAGCCTCGGTGATGGCGGCGATGACTGGGATCATCGGCGGCGAGATCATTCTGCTGGGGCTGGTGGCGCTGCCCCAGATGCTGCGGCTCGGCTACGACCCGAAGCTCGCGATCGGCGTCGTCTGCGCGGGCGGGTCGCTAGGGGTGATGATCCCGCCCAGCCTCGTGCTGGTCATGTACGGCCTGACGACATCGACCTCGATCGGCGACCTCTTCCTCGCCTCCACGATCCCCGGGCTGATGCTCGCCGGCATCTACATGATCTACGTGCTTATCCGCTGCGGCCTCAATCCGAGCATGGGCCCACCGGCACCGCCAGAGATCCGCAACATTCCGACGATCCAGAAATTCGCGGCGATGAAGAAAGTCCTTCTGCCGCTGTTCATCATCGCCTCGGTACTGGGCAGCATCTATGGCGGCCTCGCATCGGTCAGCGAGGCGGCGGCGCTTGGCGTCGCCGGGGTGATCGTCGCCGCGGCGCTGCGCCGGACGCTCAACTTGACCATGCTGCGCGAGTCGATGTTCACGACGATGTCGACCTGCGGCATGCTGATCTGGCTGACGATCGGCGCGAACGCCATGGTCGGCGTCTACAACCTGCTCGGCGGCATCGCCTATATGAAGAGCGTGATGACCGGGCTGCCGTTCGACCCGATCGTCGTCATCCTGATCATGATGGCGATCCTGCTGGTCCTCGGCTGCTTCATGGACTGGTTCTCCATCATGCTGCTGACGATGCCGATCTTCGCGCCGACCGTGCAGGCGCTGGGCTACGACCTGATCTGGTTCGGCGTGCTGTTCAACATGAACATGCAGGTCGGCTACCTGTCCCCGCCCTTCGGGCAGGCCGCCTTCTATCTTAAATCGGTCGCGCCACCGGAGATATCGCTCGACCTGATCTTCAAGGCTATGTTGCCCTTCATCGGGCTCCAGGTCATCGGACTCGCGATCGTCCTGTTCT
>JBIKXN010000283.1:0-5249 GCA_044355765.1 Alphaproteobacteria bacterium | reverse complement strand
TCGTCCCGCAGCTGGCGACCCGTCATTCCTGGAGCGCCGACGGCAAGGAGCTGACCATCGCGCTGCGCGACGGCGTGCGCTTCCACGACGGCGAGAAGATGGACGCAGCGGCGGTCAAGTACTCGCTCGACCGGCACCTCAAGATGCAGGGCTCGTTCCGTCGCGCCGAGATCTCGGTCGTGCAGTCGGTCGACGTGGTCGATCCGCTGACCGTGAAGCTGACGCTGGCCGCGCCCTTCTCGCCGCTGATCGCCGCGCTCACCGACCGCGCGGGCATGATCGTCAGCCCGAAGGCGGCGGAGGCGGCCGGCGCGCAGTTCGGCAACCGGCCGGTCTGCGCCGGGCCATTCCGCTTCGTCGAGCGCGTGGCCCAGGACCGCATCGTGCTCGAGCGCTTCGCGGACTACTGGGACAGGTCGCGCATCCATGTCGAGAAGGTCGTCTTCCAGCCGATCCCGGATTCCACGGTGCGCCTCGCCAACCTGCAGGCCGGCGGGCTCGAGCTGATCGAGCGCGTGCAGCCCACCGACATTCCGCAGATCAAGCGCAATGCACGCCTCGCCCTGTCGCTGTCCGACGAGCTCGGCTACCAGGGCCTCACACTCAACGTCGCCAACGGCGAACGCGCGAAGGGCGCGATCGGCGACCGGCGGGTGCGCGAGGCGCTGGAACTCTCGATCGACCGCACGATCATCAACCAGGTCGTCTACAACGGCGACTACGTCCCGACGGCGCAGCCGATCCCCCCGGCCAACCCCTACCACATGGCGGGCGTGAAGCCCGGCGCGCGCAATGTGGAGCGCGCCAGGCAGCTGCTGCGCGAGGCCGGCCATCCCGCGCCGGTCATCGAGCTGATGATCCCGAACAATCCGGAGCTGCGGCAGATCGGGGAGATCATGCAGGCGATGGTCAAGGAGGCCGGCATCGATCTGCGTCTGCGCGCGACCGAATTCGCGACCTCGCTCAACGCCGCGGAGAAGGGCGAGTTCGACGCCTATATCCTGGGCTGGTCCGGCCGCGTCGATCCCGACGGGAATATCTTCTCGTTCTGGAAGACGGGCGGGCCGCTCAACTATTCCAAGCTCTCCAATCCCGAGGTCGACCGCCTGATCGACCAGGCGCGGCTGGTCAACGACGTCGCCGAACGACGCAAGCTCTACGAGCAGGCGATGGAAATCATCCGGACCGAACGCTCGATCGTCTATCTCTGGCACCGCAAGAACGTCGTCGCCCATACCGCGCGGCTCTCCGGCCTCGCGCCGGTGCCCGACGGGATCCTGCGCCTGCAGGACGTCAAGCTGGCGAACTGAGGGAGACGGGACGATGCGTCCGATCGCTGGCGCAGCCCTCGCCTCGGCTCTGCTCGTCGCCTCCGTGGCCCCGGCGCAGACGCTGCGCATCGGGCTGCGCGAGGATCCCGACGTGCTCGACCCGACGCTGGCGCGAACCTATGTCGGGCGCATCGTCTTCGCCTCGCTCTGCGACAAGCTTTTCGACATCGACGAGCAACTGCGCGTCGTCCCGCAGCTGGCCACGGGCTACGAATGGAGCACCGACAACAAGGCGCTGACCATCCGGCTGCGCCCGGGCGTGCGCTTCCATGACGGCGAGTCTATGGACGCCGAGGCGGTCAAGCTCTCGCTCGACCGGCACCTCACGCTGCAGGGCTCGTTTCGCCGCTCCGAGATCAACGTCGTGCAGTCGGTCGCGGTGGTCGACCCGCTCACGGTCAGGCTCGAGCTGTCGGTGCCCTTCGCGCCGCTGATCGCACAGCTCACCGACCGCGCGGGCATGGTGATGAGCCCGAAAGCGCTGCGCGAAGCGGGCGCGCAGTTCGGCTCCAGGCCGATCTGCGCCGGGCCCTTCCGCTTCGTCGAGCGCATCGCGCAGGACCGCATCGTGCTCGAGCGCTTCGAGGGATACTGGGACCGCGCGAACATCCATGTCGAGAAGGTCGTTTTCCAGCCGATCCAGGACACGACCGTGCTGCTCGCCAATCTCCAGGCCGGGCAGCTCGACCTCGTCGAGCGCGTCAACCCGACCGACGGCGCCGCGATCCGGCGCGACCGCAGGCTGCGCCTCGTGGGCGGCGACGAGCTCGGCTACAACGGCATCACGATCAATGTCGGCAACGGCGAGCGCGCGAAGACGCCGCTCGGCCAGAGCGCCAGGGTGCGCGAGGCGCTGGAGCTGTCGATCGACCGTGCGGTCATCAACCAGGTCGTCTACGCGGGCGAGTTCGTGGCCTCGCCGCAATGGGTGCCGCCGACCTCGCCGTTCTTCCTCCGGGACCTGCCGATGCCGTCGCGCGACGTCGCGCGCGCGCGGCGCCTGCTGGCGGAAGCCGGCACGCCCAATCCGGTCGTCAACCTGATGATCCCGAACAACCCTGACCTGCGCCAGGTCGGCGAGGTCATCCAGTCGATGGCGCGCGAGGCGGGCTTCGAAATCCGCCTCCAGGCGACGGAATTCGCCTCGGCGCTGCAGGCGGCCGCGCGCGGGGATTTCGAGGCCTTCCTCGTCGGCTGGTCCGGCCGCAGCGACCCCGACGGCAACATCTATTCCTTCGCCAGCTGCAAGGGCGGGCAGAACGACGGCCGCTATTGCGACGCCGAGGTCGACCGCCTGCTCGACGAAGCGCGCGCCGTGCCGGATACCGCCGCGCGCATCGCCATCTACCGCAAGGTGGCGGCGCTTTATCTCGAGCGGGACCGCGGCCGCATCTATCTCTGGCATCGCAAGAATCTGTTCGCGCATTCCGCGCGCCTGCAGGGCCTGCGCCTGGTTCCCGACGGCCTGATCCGCCCGCAGGGCATCCGGTTCCAGTGAAGGCGCGGGGGCGGCGACGACGATGCTGACCTTCCTCGCGCGGCGCCTCGCCCAGATCGTGCCGACGCTTTTCTTCGTCTCGATCCTGATCTTCTGCCTGCAGCAGCTGCTGCCCGGCGACCCTGCGCTGATCCTCGCCGGCGAGGAACGCGACGAGCAGGCGCTGGCCGAGATCCGTGCACGCTATCGCCTCGATCAGCCGCTGCCCGTGCAGTATGTCTACTGGCTCGGCGGCGTGCTGCAGGGCGATTTCGGCGAATCGATGCGCATCCAGCGTCCGGTCGCGGAGCTCGTGCTGGAGAAGCTGCCGGTCACGCTGCAGCTCGGCACGATGGCCTTCCTCATCGCCTGCCTGATCGGCATCCCGGCCGGCGTCGTCGCAGCGGTCAAGAAGGACAGCGCCTGGGACTGGGTCGCCAACGCGGTCGCGCTGTGGGGGCTGTCGACGCCGAATTTCTGGCTCGGGATCATGATGATCCTGCTCTTCTCGGTCGAGCTCGGCTGGCTGCCCCCCTCGGGCTATACCAGCCTGCGCGAGGATTTCTGGCAGAGCATCAAGACCACGATCATGCCGGCCTTCGTGCTGGGCAACGCCATCGCCGCTGTGCTGATGCGCCACACGCGCAGCGCCATGCTGCAGGTGCTCAACCAGGACTACGTGCGTACCGCGCGCGCCAAGGGGCTGATCGAGCGCGTCGTCGTCGTGAAGCACGCGCTGCGCAACGCGGCCGTGCCGATCGTGACGCTGGGGGCGCTGGAGTTCGGGCAACTGCTTTCCGGCGCCGTGCTGACCGAGCAGGTCTTCACAATTCCCGGTTTCGGCAAGCTCATCGTCGATGCCGTGTTCAACCGGGACTATCTGGTCGTGCAGGGCGTGGTGCTGGTCACGGCGACGGTCTATGTGACGCTGAACCTGCTGGCGGACGTCGCCTATATCCTCCTGAACCCGAGGCTGCGATGACCGCGGCGACGGCGACCGACACCGCGACGGGCGCGCGGATCGACAGCCCGGGACGCCGGGCGCTGCGCAAGCTTTTGCGGCGCAGGGCCGCGATATTCGGGCTGTGCGTCGTGACGCTCTTCGTCCTGGTCGCGGTGCTGGCCCCCTGGATCGCGCCCTACGACCCGGTGAAGACCAGCTGGACCGCGATCCGCAAGGCGCCTTCGGCGGCGCATTGGTTCGGAACCGACGAGAACGGCCGCGACGTCCTCTCGCGGATCGTCCATGGCGCCAGCGCCTCGCTGCGCGCCGGCGTGATCTCGGTTTCGATCGCGGTGGCGCTGGGCGTGCCGATCGGGCTGCTGGCAGGCTATCGCGGCGGCTGGATCGACGCGATCATCAGCCGCGTCACCGACGCGATGCTGGCCTGCCCCTTCCTGATCCTGGCGATCGCGATGGCGGCCTTCCTGGGGCCGTCGCTGCGCAACGCGATGATCGCCATCGGCATCTCGGCCACGCCCATCTTCGTGCGCCTGGCCCGCGGCGCCACCATGTCGACGATGGTGGAGGACTATGTCGAGGCCGCGCGCGCCGTCGGCAATCCGCGCTGGCGCATCGCGCTTCGCCACGTGCTGCCGAACATCGTGCCGCCGGTGCTCGTGCAGGCGACGCTCGCCATCGCGATGGCGATCATCGCCGAGGCCAGCCTGTCCTTCCTCGGCCTGGGTCAGCAGCCGCCGGCGCCCAGCTGGGGCTCGATGCTGAACTCCGCCCAGCGCTTCCTCGGCCAGGCGCCGTGGATGGCGATCTTCCCCGGCCTGTCGATCTTCGTCGTCGTCCTCGCCTTCAACCTGCTGGGCGACGGACTGAGGGACGCGCTGGATCCGAAGGGAAGATAGGGACGCGGGGCGGCCGACCGGGCGCGCGGCGCCGCGTCAGCGTCGCGTCTCGGGGCTGAGGACGCGTTCCAGGCGCTGGCTGTATTTCGACATTCCGAAACACAGGACGAAATAGACGAAGGCCGCGAAGACATAGGCCTCGTTGGGAAAGCCCATCCAGTTCGGGTCGCCCAGCGCCGCGCGCAGCGTGGTGAAGAAGTCGAATATGCCGACGATGACCACCAGCGTCGTGTCCTTGAACAGGCCGATGAAGGTGTTGACCTGCGCCGGGATCGTCATCTTGAGGGCCTGCGGCAGAACGATCAGCCGCATCTTCTGCCCGTAGTTGAGGCCCAGGGATTCGGCCGCCTCGTACTGGCCGCGGCCGAGCCCCTGCAGCCCGCCGCGCACCACCTCGGCGAGATAGGCCGCCGAGAAGATCGTGTAGGCGAACTGGATTCGGAAGAGGCGGTCGATGGTCATGCCGGAGGGCAGGAACAGCGGCAGCATGATTGCCGCCATGAAGATGATCGACACCAGCGGCACGCCGCGCACGCACTCGATCACCGCGATGCAGAACCACTTGACTGCCGGCATCCGGC
>JBIKXN010000417.1:0-3647 GCA_044355765.1 Alphaproteobacteria bacterium | reverse complement strand
TTTCACGGCGGCCGAGGTCGAAGCCGCGCGCGCGGCAGGTCTGCGCGACGGCCAGGCGGCCGGACGCGCGAAGGCGCTCGCCGAGATCGAAGCCCGGACCGCGGCGGCGGTGGAGAGCCTCGCCGCCAGCATGGGCCAGACCCTCGCCCAGATCGATGCCCGCCACGGGGCGCAGATGCGAGAGGCGCTCGACACGGCGGTCGAGACGGTTCGCCGCCTCTACCCCGCCCTTGCCGCCCGGCACGAGATCGCCGAGATCGAAGCGCTGCTGGCGGAATGCGTCGCCCAGCTTCCGGGCGAACCGCGGATAGCCGTCCGCGTGCCCGAAGCGCTCACGCCCCAGATCGGGCCGCGGATCGAGCGCGCGGCGCAGCGCACCGGGTTCCAGGGCCAGATCGCCATCGTCGGCGACCCTGCGCTCGCCGACAACCAGTCGCGGATCGAATGGTCGGACGGCGGCGTCACCCGCGACCCGTCCCTCGTCTGGACCGAGATCGAATCCATCGTCGCGCGCTACGGCGCGGCGGAACCCGGCGCGCAAGAAGCCTGACGCGCCCCAGCTTCAACGGAGATCAGGATGGCAACCGAGAACAACCTGCCCCTCAACGAACTGGAAGCTTCCGACGCCGACTCCGGCGCCGACAAGTCGTCGCGCGGCGCGCGCGACCTCGACGCCGTCTACGACGTCCCGGTCCAGGTTTCAGCCGTGCTCGGCCGCGCGACGATGCAGGTCAACCAGCTGCTGCGGCTGGGACGCGGCGCGGTCGTCGAACTCGACCGCAAGGTCGGCGAGGCGATCGACATCTACGTCAACAACCGCCTGATCGCCCGCGGCGAGGTCGTCGTCGTAGACGAGCATCTCGGCGTGACCATGACCGAAATCATCAAGACCGACCGCGTCTGACGGCGCGGTTCGATCCCGGAGACAGAGCATGCGCCTCCTCATCGTCGGCACCCTCGGCGGCCAGGTCACCGAAGCCGCAAAGATCGCGATCTCCCGCGGCGCCAAGGTCGCCCAGGTCGACGACATCGCGACCGGCATGAACGCCCTGCGCAGCGGCCAAAGCGCCGATCTGATCATGGTCGATGTCGGCCTCGACATCGGCGCGCTGGTCGTCGCGCTCAAGGCCGAGCGGATCCACGTGCCGGTCGTGGCATGTGGCATCGGCGCCGACGCGGCCGCCGCCGTACGCGCCATCAAGGCCGGCGCCAAGGAGTATCTGCCGCTGCCGCCGAACGCGGAACTGATCGCCGCGGTGCTCGAGGCGGTCACCGAAGAATCGAGCTCGATCCTGTTCCGGCACCCGCTGATGCGCGACACGCTGCGCCTCGCCGACCAGGTCGCGGCGACGGATGCCAGCGTCCTGATCTGCGGCGAGTCGGGCACCGGCAAGGAGCTGTTCGCGCGCTATCTGCACAAGCGCAGCAAGCGCGCCGATCGCCTGCTGGTGTCGGTCAACTGCGCCGCGATCCCGGAGAACCTGCTGGAAAGCGAATTGTTCGGCCACGAGAAGGGCTCCTTCACGGGAGCGGTGGCGCGCCGCATCGGCAAGTTCGAGGAGGCCAGCGGCGGCACGCTGCTGCTCGACGAGATCAGCGAGATGGACATCCGCCTGCAGGCCAAGCTGCTGCGCGCCATTCAGGAGAGGGTCATCGACCGGGTCGGCGGCAACCAGCCGATCAAGGTAGACATCCGCGTGCTGGCCACGACCAACCGCGACCTGGAGGCGGAGGTCAGGGCGGGACGGTTCCGCGAGGACCTCTTCTATCGCCTCAACGTGGTCACGCTGCGGATACCCGCGCTGCGCGACCGCGCCGACGACATCCCGATGCTGGCGGACCATTTCGTGCGCAAGTATTCCGAGGCGAACGACATCGCCGTGCGTCCGATCGGCGATCTGGCGCTCGCCAAGCTCCGCGCCCATCAATGGCTCGGCAACGTCCGGGAACTCGAGAACACGATGCACCGCGCCGTACTGCTGGCGTCCGGCACCGAGATCGGACCGGAGGCGATCGTCCTGGCCGGCGCGACCCGCGCCGAGATCCGGCCATCGCCCATGCCAGACGCCACGCCTGCCGCCGCGGTGCCGCCCGCCGCCGCCGGCGGCGGCGATCCGATGCGCAGCCTGGTCGGGCGCACGGTCGCCGATGTCGAGCGCGATCTGATCATCGACACGCTCAGCCACTGCCTCGGCAACCGCACGCACGCCGCGAACATCCTTGGTATCTCCATCCGTACGCTGCGCAATAAGCTCAAGCAGTACAGCGACGATGGGCTCAGCGTGCCGCCGCCGCGCGAAGGCGAGCGGATGCCCGCCTGACGCGGCCGGGACTCGCGGGGTCACTGACACATGGCGGACATGGCGACCAGCGGCGGCGGCCCGGGCGCGGGCGCGGGCGACGTCGTCAGGCGGATCACCCAGGCGCTGCGCAGCGGCGACATCGCGCTGGCGCTGGGCGTGGTCGCCATCCTGATGGTGCTGCTGCTGCCGTTGCCGAAATGGCTGCTCGACGTCGGTCTGGCGATCTCGATCACGCTGTCGGTCCTGATCCTGATGACGTCGCTGTTCATCCATCGGCCGCTCGACTTCAACTCGTTTCCGACCGTCCTGCTGATCGCGACGATGCTGCGCCTGTCGCTGAACCTCGCGACGACCAGGATCATCCTGACCCATGGTCACGAGGGAACGCACGCCGCCGGCAACGTCATCGAGGCCTTCGGGCGGCTGCTGACCGGCGGCAACTTCGTCATCGGCGTCATCGTCTTCGCGATCCTGATGATCGTGAACTTCGTCGTCATCACCAAGGGTTCCGGCCGCATCGCCGAGGTGTCGGCGCGCTTCAGCCTGGATGCGATGCCCGGCAAGCAGATGGCGATCGACGCCGACCTCTCGGCCGGACTGATCGACGAGAAGGAGGCGCGGAGGCGGCGCAAGGAACTGGAGGACGAGAGCGCCTTCTTCGGTTCCATGGACGGCGCGGCGAAGTTCGTGCGCGGCGACGCGATCGCGGGCCTGCTAATCACCTTCATCAACGTCATCGCCGGCATCATCATCGGCTTGACCCAGCACAACCTGACATTCGGTCAGGCGGTCCACACCTATTCGGTGCTGACCGTAGGCGACGGCCTGGTGACCCAGATCCCCGCTCTGATCGTGTCGACCGCGGCCGGCCTGCTGGTGACCAAGTCCGGGGTCGACGGCGCCGTCGACAAGGCGATGTTCGGCCAGCTCGGCGGCTATCCGACGGCGCTGGGCCTGTCCTCGCTCCTCACCTTCCTGATGGCGCTGCTGCCCGGCATCCCGATGCTGCCCTTCCTGGCGCTGTCGGGGATCACCGGTTACCTGGCCTACAAGCTCAGCGAGCGCCGGTCGCGCGAACAGGAGGCGGCCGAGGCCGCCGCCTCCGCTCCGGTTCCCGAGGCGGAGGAGCCGATCGCCACCGCCCTGCAGATGGACATCCTGCGTCTGGAGCTCGGCTATGCGCTGCTCAACCTGATCAACGGCGACAAGGGCAGGCTGACGGACCAGATCCGCGCGCTGCGCCGGCAGCTCGCCGCGGACATGGGCTTCGTCATGCCCGCCGTGCGGATCCAGGACAACATGCAGCTGCCCGCGAATTCCTACGTCATCCGCGTCAAGGAGATC
>JBIKXN010000282.1:0-5269 GCA_044355765.1 Alphaproteobacteria bacterium | reverse complement strand
CGAGATAGGGCATTCCCGGCTTGACCATGACCATGTCGGCGCCCTCGGCGATGTCGAGCGCGACCTCGCGCAGCGCCTCGTCGCCGTTGGCGGCGTCCATCTGGTAGCCGCGCTTGCCTTCCGCGCCCAGCTTGCGACCCGAGCCGATGGCGTCGCGGAAAGGGCCGTAGAAAGCCGAGGCATACTTGGCCGCGTAGCTCATGATGCGGACGTGCTGGAAACCCCCGGCGTCGAGCGCGTCGCGGATCGCGCCGACGCGGCCGTCCATCATGTCCGACGGCGCGACGATGTCGCAGCCCGCCTCGGCCTGGACCAGCGCCTGGCGCACGAGCGCGGCGACGGTCTCGTCGTTGGCGACCCGCCCGTGGCGCAGCACGCCGTCGTGGCCGTGCGACGTATAGGGATCGAGCGCGACGTCGCACATGACGCCGATGCCGGGCACGCGCCGCTTGAGGGCGCGCACCGCCCTGCAGACGAGGTTATCGGGGTTCGCTGCCTCGTCGCCGTCCTCGGTCTTCCGGTCCGGTGGCGTTTGGGGAAACAGCGCGATCGCGGGGATGCCCAGTCGCGCGGCGCGGCGCGCGTCCTTGACCAGTTCGTCGATCGACAGGCGCGCCACCCCGGGCATCGACGCGATCGGCACGCGCTGGCCGCGGCCCTCCGTGACGAAGACCGGCCAGAGCAGGTCGCTGGCCGTCAGCGCGGTCTCGCGGACCAGGGCGCGCGACCAGGCGTCGCCGCGGTTGCGGCGCAGTCGGGTGCGCGGAAATGCGCCCCAGTTCGCGGGCAGATCGGCCATGGGCGCCTCAGATCGCCGCCAGGGCCTGGTCGAGATCGGCGATGATGTCGTCGGGATGCTCGAGCCCGATCGACAGCCGGACATAGCCGTCGGTCACGCCGGTCTTGCGCTGTTCCTCGGCGGAGAGCTGGGAATGGGTCGTCGTCGCCGGATGGATGGCGAGCGAGCGGGCGTCGCCGATATTCGCGACGTGATAGAACATCTCAAGCTTCTCGATGAAGCGCCGCCCGGCCTCGCGCCCCCCGACGAGTTCGGCGCCGACGAGCGAGCCGTGTCCGCGCGCGAGCGCGGCGTCGGCGCGTCGCCGGAGTTCCCCGGTCATGAGTCCGGGATAGATCACCCGCGCGATCTTGGGGTGGCGCGCCAGGTGCCGGGCGACCAGATCGGCGTTGGCGCAGTGCTGACGGATGCGCAGGGGCAGGGTCTCCAGCCCCTGGATGAACATGAATGCGTTGAACGGACTCATCGCCGCGCCGACGTCGCGCAGCAGGGTCACGCGCATCTTGATGATGTAGGCGATCGGGCCGAGCGGCTTGACGGCCTGCGTCCACACGGCGCCGTGGTAGCTGGGATCCGGCGTGTTGAGCAGCGGATGGCGCGAGGCGTGCCGCTCCCAGTCGAAATTGCCGCCGTCGACCACCACGCCGCCGATCGACGTTCCGTGTCCGCCGATCCATTTGGTGGTCGAATGCATGACGATCGCGGCGCCCAGATCCAGCGGACGGCACAGGATCGGCGCGGCGGTGTTGTCCATGATCAGCGGCACGCCGAGTTCGCGGCCGATGCGCGCGACCTCGGCGATCGGAAACACGTGGAGCTTCGGATTGGGCAGCGTCTCGGCGTAGTAGCAGCGGGTGCGCGCGTCGGTCGCGCGGCGGAAATTTTCCGGATCCGCCGGATCCACGAAGCGGCATTCGATCCCCATCTGGCGCATCGTGTGGGCGAACAGGGTCCACGTGCCGCCGTAGAGATCGGTCGACGCCACGAAATTGTCGCCCGCCTGGCAGATGTTCTGCACCGCGAAGAGCGACGCCGCCTGCCCGGATCCCAGCGCCAGCGCCGCCGCGCCGCCTTCGAGCTGCGCGACGCGCTCCTCGAGGACGGCGAGGGTCGGGTTCATGATCCGCGTGTAGATGTTGCCGAGTTCCTTGAGCGCGAAGAGATTCGCGGCATGCTCGGGGGACGCGAACTGGTAGCTCGTGGTCTGGTAGATCGGCACGGCGACGGCGTTGGTCGCTGGATCCGACCTGAAGCCGGCGTGCAGGACCACGGTCTCGGGATGGCGGCTCTTGGTCGGCATGGCGCGAAGCTCTCCTGGTCTGGGCCGGGAAAGACTACAACCGGGCCGCGGCGCCCGCCATCCCGGTGCCTCGGATCATGCGGGGTGCGATCGCCTGTCTTCGTGCTAGGAATCGCGCGTGGCGGGAAGACGGGGGAGGAAATGGAAAGTCGCGCACGTCCATGGGACGGCCTCGATGCCGCGGAGCACGAGCGGAACTACAATCCGCAGGCGTCGGTCCCGGATTTCAAGCTCTGCCAGGTCAGGCGCGAGGCCCCGAACATGGCCGCGCTCGCGCGCCTGCGGCGTCGCGCGGACATCCCCTACGGCCCGCATGCGCTGCACCGGATCGACGTCTACCCCTCCGCCGCGGCGCAGGCGCCGGTGCATGTCTTCTTCCATGGCGGCTACTGGCGCGCGCAGGACAAGAGCAACTTCGCCTTCGTGGCCGGCGCCCTGGTCGATGCCGGTATCTGCGCGGTGATCGCGAATTACGCGCTTTGCCCGGACGTCACGCTTGACGGCGTTGTCGACTCCGCCATCCTCGCGACGGACTGGATCTTGCGCAACGCCGCGGCGCATGGCGGCGATCCCGCGCGCGTGACGCTGTCGGGCCATTCGGCCGGTGCGCATCTGTGCGCCGCGATCCTCGCCACCGACTGGAGCGCGCGCGGGTTGCCCGCGGATTGCATCAAGGGGGCGGTGATGGTGAGCGGCATCTACGACCCGGCGCCGGCGGCGCTGACCAGCGTCGACGCGGATATCCGGCTGACCCCGGAATTGATCGCGCGGCACGACTACGAGCGTCGCGCGCCGTATATGCGCTGCCCGAGCTGGATCGTCGCCGGCGGCCGCGAGCCCTGGCACTGGATCGACCAGTCGTTCCGCTACGCCCATCATCTGCGCCGCCACGGCGGCGACCCGGGCGTCGTCGTGTCGCCTGGCTTCCACCATTTCGACATCGTCGATCAGTATATGGATCCGGCCAGCGACGTGATGCGCGCGGTCGGGACCGTGACCCGAACATAAAGTCGAGGGAGAGCGCGCAAGATGAGCCGCATCCGGGATATACGTATCGTCGGGCTGGAGTATGCGATGCCCGAAGAGCGGGCCTACGGCATGGCGCGCGGCCTGACGTCGCGCCGCGGCGGCGGGATCGTCCATCTCGAGACCGAGGACGGGGTCGTCGGCATCGGCGAGGCCTGGGGCCCGCCCAAGGTGACCGCCGCCTACCTGGAGATCGTCAGGCCCTATTTCGTTGGAACGAGCGTGTTCGCGCAGCGCGGCGTGCAGCGCATGGTGCACGCGAAGCATTACCATTTCGGCACCCAGAACCAGATGACCGCGCTGTTCAGCGGGATCGACATCGCCGCGCACGACGCCATGGGCAAGCTGCTCGGCGTGCCGGTCTGCGATCTGATCGGCGGCCGACAGCGCGACACCGTGCCGGTCTACGCGTCGGGAGGCTATTTCACGCGCGACGGCGACCAGACGGCGGCGTTGGCGCGCCAGCTCGAGCCGCATGCCGGAAAGGGCTTCGCGGCCTTCAAGATCAAGATCGGCCGCGATCCCGCCGACGACGAGGCGCGGGTGCGCCTGGCGCGGCGCGTGATCGGTGACCAGGCCGTGCTGACGGTCGACAGCAACGGCAATTACACCGTCGATCTGGTGCTGGAGAGCATGCGGCGCATCGCCGGCTACGCGATCGGCTGGTACGAGGAACCGCTCGCCCCTCAGGACTGGAAGGGATATGCCGAACTGCGGGCGCGGGCGGCGATGCCCGTGGCGACCGGCGAGGCGCTGTACGAAGCGTTCGACCTGCGACGGCTGATCGACGGCAGGCTCGCGGACGTCGTCCAGCCCGATCTCGCCCTGTGCGGCGGGATCAGCGTGGCGCGCTTCGTGGGCGAACTCTGCGCCGCGGAGCATCTTCGGCTGTCGCCGCATGTCTGGGGGACCGCGGTCGGGCTGGCCGCGGCCGTGCATTGGGTCGCGTCGCTGCCGGACTACCCGCACACGCACAACGTCCCGTTTCCGACCCTGGTCGAGTACGACATCGGGGAGAACGGGCTGCGCGACAGGCTGTTCACCACGCCCATGGTCGCCCGCGACGGGGCCATCGCGGTGCCGCGCGGCCCCGGGCTCGGGGTCGAACTCGATCCCGACGTGGTGGCCCGCTACGCGTTGCGCTGACGGTCCCGGCGATGACCGGCGCGCCGGTGCTGCGGATCTCAGGGCTGCGGACGGAGTTCGACACGCCGCGCGGTCCGGTGCGGGCCGTCGATGGCGTCGATCTCGCCGTCGCGGACGGCGAGACCCTGGCGGTCGTCGGCGAGTCCGGATCGGGCAAGTCCGTCACGGCGCTGTCCATCCTCCGGCTCTTCACGCGGGCCGACCGCGCCCGGGTCGCAGGCCGCGTGATGTGGCGGCAGCGCGACGGCACCGAGATCGATCTGGCCTCGCTCGATGAACGGGACTTGCGCGACATTCGCGGTCGCGACATCGCGGTGGTCTTCCAGGATCCGTCCGCGAGCCTCAATCCCGTCTTCAGCATCGGCGCGCAGATCCGCGAGGCGGTGCGCCGGCACCGGCCGCACGAGGATGCAGCCGCCAGGGCGGTCGACCTGCTGCGCGACGTCGGGATCGCCGATCCGGAGCGGCGGGTCCATTCCTATCCGCACCAGCTCTCCGGCGGCATGCGCCAGCGCGCCGTGATCGCGATGGCGCTGGCATGCGCGCCGCGGCTGCTGATCGCCGACGAGCCCACGACGGCGCTCGACGTCACCATCCAGGCGCAGATCATGCGGCTGCTCGGCGATCTGAAGCTACGTCTGGGCATGGCGCTCGTCTTCATCACCCACGATCTGGCCCTCGTTGGAGAGATCGCCGACCGGGTCGCGGTAATGTATGCGGGCCAGGTCGTCGAGACCGGCCCGGTTGCCGAGATCCTGCGCCGACCGGGCCATCCCTACACACGTGCCCTGCTGGCGTGCCGACCCGAGCGGCGGTATCGCGACGGCGCGCCCGACGAGCGCTCGCTCGTGCCGATTCCCGGCGCTCCGCCGCGGCCGGGCGCGGTCACGCAGGGCTGCCGGTTCGTTCCTCGCTGCGCGCTGGCGCAGGACGAATGCCGCTCCGCGCGTGTCGGGCTCGAACCGGTCGGGGGCGACCGTTTCGTGCGCTGCCTGCGC
>JBIKXN010000281.1:0-5272 GCA_044355765.1 Alphaproteobacteria bacterium | reverse complement strand
CGCCGCGCCTTGCAGACATAGCGCCCGTGCAGGATCAGCCAGTGATGGGCATGGAGCCTGAACGCCGCCGGCGTGACGCGCTCCAGTCCGGCTTCGACCGCTGTCGGCGTGCGTCCGCGCGCCAGCCCGGTCCGGTTCGCGACACGGAAGATATGCGTGTCGACCGCGATCGTCGGCTGGCCGAAGGCGATGTTCAGCACCACGTTGGCGGTCTTTCGCCCGACGCCCGGCAGCGCCTCGAGCGCGGCGCGGTCGGCCGGCACCTGCCCGCCATGCGCCTCGACCAGGATGCGCGAGAGCGCGATCACGTTGCGCGCCTTGGTGTTGAACAGGCCGATCGTGCGGATCGCGTCGCGCAGGCCCTCTTCGCCCAGGGCCAGCATCTGCGCCGGGTCGGCTATCCGCGCGAAGAGCGGAGCGGTGGCGCGATTGACGCTGACGTCGGTCGCCTGCGCGGACAGCGTCACCGCCACCAGCAGCTGGTAGGGATTGCCGTAGACGAGTTCGGTCCGCGGCGCGGGATCGGCGGCCGCGAGCCGACCATAGAACGCGGCCACGTCGTCTAGCTTCATGCGCGTCATCCATAGCCGATGCGCGCGGGAGAATGAAAGCGCCTGCCGGCGAAGGGCGTGCTCCGCAAGGCGGCTTACCGCCGGGCTGCCGCGCGGCTAATCTCTTGCCCATGACCGGCATCGCCGCCGCCGAGCCGCCGCTGCTCGAACTGACGCTGACCCCGCATCGCAGCCTGCCGCGCCAGGGCTTCGCGGTGCTGATGGCCGTGCTGGTCGCGTTCAATTTCGTCGCGGGGATCGTGTTTCTGGCGGTGGGCGCATGGCCGGTGATCGGGTTCCTCGGCCTGGACGTCCTTCTGGTCTGGGCGGCTTTTCGGCTCAGCTATGCGCGCGCGCGCCAGGCCGAACGTCTGGCCTTCTACAGCGACCGGCTGGCGATCTGGCGGCGCGACCCCTGGGGACGCGAGCAGCGGCTCGATCTGCAACCCTATTGGCTGCGCGTGCGCGTCGTGCGTCAGGGCGGCGAGGTTTCGCGCGTGCTGCTGATCAGCCATGGACGCCGCCATGCGATCGGCCAGTTCCTGGCGCCCGAGGAGCGCGAGCGGCTCGCGCTGCATATCGACGACATCCTCGCCGCGCTGCGCGACGGCCGCCCGCTGCCCGCGCCGCCCGCGCAGCCGGCCTTTTCGCTGACCGCCTGATCGACGGATCAGAGGCCGAGAACGTCCTTCATCGTGTAGAGGCCGGGCTTGCGGCCCGCGAGCCACAGCGCGGCGCGCACCGCTCCGGCGGCGTAGATGCCGCGGCCATGGGCCTTGTGGGTCAACTCGAGCCGGTCCGCGCCGCCGCAGAACATCACCACGTGGTCGCCGACCTCGCTGCCGCCGCGCGCCACCGAGAAGCCGATCGTGCCCTCCTGGCGCGGACCGGTATGGCCGTCGCGCGCCCGCACGCCATGCGTGGACAGGTCGACGCCGCGGCCGCGCGCAGCCGCCTGGCCGAGGCCGATTGCCGTGCCGGACGGCGCGTCGACCTTGTGGCGGTGATGGATCTCGAAGATCTCGATGTCGTATTCGGGCCCGAGCGTCGCGGAGACGCGCTCTGTCAGCGCCATCAGCAGATTGACCGCGAGGCTCATGTTCGGCGCCTTGACGATCGCCGCGCGCTGCGCCGCCGTCGCGATCGCGCGCTCGTCCTGCGCGCTAAACCCAGTCGTGCCGATCACGAGCCCCTTGCCGGATTCGGCCGCGAGGCGCGCATGGGCGACGCTCGCCGCCGGCACGGTGAAGTCGATAACCACGTCGCTCGCCGCGAAGAGCGCGGCCGGGTCGCTGCCGAGCCTGGTATTGGTGGGTCCGGTGCCGGCAAGTTCGCCGGGGTCGCTGCCGAGGCCGGGATGGCCTGGCGCTTCGGTGCCGCCGGCCAGCGCGGCGCCCTGCGTGGACGCGACTTCGCGCACGAGCATCTGTCCCATGCGCCCCGCCGCTCCGACGACGCCGATGCGTGCCGTCATGTCCGCTTCCCCTTCAACGACGCGCGCCGGTCACTCGCGCAGATCGTCCCATAATTCCTTCACCTTGCTGAAGAAGCCAGCCGATTCCGGGCTCGTCTTCTCGGCGATTCCGGCCTTCTCGAATTCGCGCAGGAGCTCCTGCTGCTTCTTGGTCAGGTTGACCGGGGTCTCGACCACCGCCTCGACGAACAGGTCGCCGCGGCTCTGGCCCCGCAGCAGCGCCATGCCCTTGTTGCGCAGACGGAAGCCGTGGCTCGACTGCGTGCCGGGCGGGATGTTGACCTTGGCGCGCGTGCCGTCGATCGACGGCACCTCGATCGTGCCGCCCAGCGCCGCCGTGGTCATCGGGATCGGGACGCGGACATGCAGATCGTTGCCGTCGCGCTTGAACAGCTTGTGCGGCGCGACCGACAGGAAGATGTAGAGGTCGCCGGTCGGGCCGCCGCGCGTGCCCGCCTCGCCCTCGCCCGCCAGCCGGATGCGCGTGCCGTCGTCGACGCCCGCGGGGATCGAGACGTTCAGCGTGCGTTCGCGCCGGGTGCGCCCTTCGCCGGAGCAGGCGCGGCAGGGCTTGTCGATCGTCTGGCCGCGACCGCCGCAGCTCGGGCAGGTCCGCTCGACCGTGAAGAACCCCTGCTGCGAGCGCACCTTGCCGTGGCCGCGGCAGGTCGTGCAGGCAACGGGCTTGGCGCCGCGCTCCGCGCCCGAGCCGCTGCAGGTCTCGCAGGCCGCGAGGCTCGCGACGCGGATCGCCGACTGCCGACCCTTGAACGCGTCTTCGAGCGTGATCTCCATGTTGTAGCGAAGATCCGCCCCGCGTCCCGCGCCGCCGCCGCCCCGCCGACCGCCGACGAAATCGCCGAACATCTCGTCGAAGATGTCGGCGAAGCCGCCCGAACCGAAATTGAATTCGAAGCCGCCGCCACCGCCCGCGCCGCCGCCGGGCCTGCCGCCGCCCTGTTCGAAGGCGGCGTGGCCGAAGCGGTCATAGGCGCCGCGTTTCTGCTCGTCCTTGAGGACGTCGTAGGCTTCGTTGATCTCCTTGAACTTCTGTTCGGCGTCCTTGTCCCCGGGATTGCGGTCGGGGTGGTGCTGCATCGCCAGCTTGCGGAAGGCCTTCTTCAGATCTTCGGCGCTGGCGTCTTTCGACACGCCGAGGATCTCGTAGAAATCACGCTTTGACATGGGCGCCCGCGTCGCGTCGGTGTGGATCCATCGCGCGAACGGCGCGACGGCATGTCGCCGTCGCGCCGCTGCCTTTCACCGGCCGGGGCCGGTCAGTTCGGCTTCTTGCCGTTCTTGCGCTCGTCGACTTCCTCGAACGTGGCGTCGACCACCTTGTCGTCCTGCGGCTTGCCGCCGCTGGCATCGCCGCCGCCCGCGGCGGCCTCAGCCTGGCTGGCCTTGTACATCGCCTCGCCGAGCTTCATCGCCGACTGCATCAGCGCCTGGGTCTTGGCCTGGATCGCGTCGGTGTCGTCGCCCGCCGCGGCGGTGCGCAGCGCCGCGATGTCGCTCTCGACCGCCGCCTTGTCGGCGGGGGCGAGCTTGTCGCCGTGCTCCTTGACGTTCTTTTCGGTGTCGTGGATCACGGCGTCCGCGCGGTTGCGCGCCTCGACCAGCTCGCGCTTCTTCTTGTCGTCCGCCGCGTGGGCCTCGGCGTCCTTGACCATCTTGTTGATGTCGGCGTCGCTCAGCCCGCCGGAGGCCTGGATGCGGATCTGCTGCTCCTTGCCCGTGCCCTTGTCCTTGGCGCTGACATTGACGATGCCGTTGGCGTCGATGTCGAAGGTGACCTCGATCTGCGGCATGCCGCGCGGCGCCGGCGGGATCCCGACCAGGTCGAACTGGCCAAGGACCTTGTTGTCGGCCGCCATCTCGCGCTCGCCCTGGAAGACGCGGATCGTCACCGCGGTCTGCCCGTCCTCGGCGGTCGAGAACACCTGCGACTTGCGCGTCGGGATGGTGGTGTTGCGGTCGATCAGGCGCGTGAACACGCCGCCCAGCGTCTCGATGCCCAGCGACAGCGGCGTGACGTCGAGCAGCAGGACGTCCTTGACCTCGCCCTTGAGCACGCCGGCCTGGATCGCCGCGCCGATGGCGACGACCTCGTCCGGGTTGACGCCGCGATGCGGCTCGCGCCCGAAGAACTGCTTCACCGCCTCGATGACCTTCGGCATGCGCGTCATGCCGCCGACCAGCACCACCTCGTCGATCTCCGACGCCTTGAGGCCGGCATCCTTGAGCGCGGCGCGGCAGGGCTCGATCGTGCGCTGGATCAGCGTGTCGACCAGGCTCTCGAGCTTGGCGCGCGTCAGCTTGATGTTGAGATGCTTCGGGCCCGAGGCGTCGGCGGTGATGAAGGGCAGGTTGACCTCGGTCTGGACCGCGGAGCTGAGCTCGATCTTCGCCTTTTCCGCGGCTTCCTTGAGCCGCTGCAGCGCGAGGCGGTCGTTGCGCAGGTCGATGCCCTGCTCCTTCTTGAACTCGCTCGCCAGGTAGTCGATGACCGCGCTGTCGAAATCCTCGCCGCCCAGGAACGTGTCGCCGTTCGTGGACTTCACCTCGAAGACGCCGTCGCCGATCTCGAGCACCGAGATGTCGAAGGTGCCGCCGCCGAGGTCGTAGACCGCGATCGTGCCGGTCTTCTTCTTTTCCAAGCCGTAGGCGAGCGCCGCCGCGGTCGGCTCGTTGATGATGCGCAGGACCTCGAGGCCGGCGATCTTTCCGGCATCCTTGGTCGCCTGGCGCTGGGCGTCGTTGAAATAGGCCGGCACGGTGATCACGGCCTGGGTGACGGTCTCGCCCAGATAGGCCTCCGCGGTCTCCTTCATTTTCTGCAGCGTGAAGGCGGAGATCTGCGACGGCGCATATCGCTGGCCCCGGGCGTCGACCCAGGCATCGCCGTTGTCGGCCTTGACGATCTTGTAGGGGACCAGACCGACGTCCTTGGCGACCATCGGGTCGTTGAACCGACGTCCGATCAGGCGCTTGATCGCGAACAGCGTGTTCTCGGGATTGGTGACGGCCTGACGCTTCGCGGCCTGGCCGACGAGGCGCTCGCCGCCTTCCGTGAAGGCGACGATCGAGGGCGTGGTGTTCGCCCCTTCCGCGTTGGGTATGACTTTGGGCTGGCTGCCCTCCATCACCGCGACGCAGGAATTGGTCGTGCCGAGATCGATACCGATGACTTTGCTCATGTGACACACGTCCTTCATTAAGCGGCGGGTCGGATGCCGGAGCCCGC
>JBIKXN010000280.1:0-5296 GCA_044355765.1 Alphaproteobacteria bacterium | reverse complement strand
CAGATCGAGCGTCACCTCGGCGCCCAGACCCGCCTCCTGCATCGTCGCCACCGCACCCGGATCGTGGACGGCCGCCATCGCGACGTCCGGCAGGTCCTGGCGCAGGACCTCGGCGATCACGTCCATGACGTCGGCGGTGCCGCCGGAGGCGACGTTGTCGGCATGGTCGAGGAGCACGACCGGACGCCCGCGCGGGATGGAGTTCTGCAGCCGCGACGCCGCGGCTATCGTCGCCGCGAGGTCGCGGTGGCCGTAGACGAAATCCGCCCGCCGCTCCCAGGCGGCCGCGAGCAACCGGTCGCGCAGCGCCTCGGCTACCATCCGGTCGCGATCGGCGACCACCACCGCCGAGACGCCCGCGTCGCGGATGTCGGCGAGCGGAAACCCGCCGAAGAGGGTGGCCGCCAGCACGGGTCCGGTTTCGCCGTCCCGCGCCATGCCCTGAAGCCCCTGCATCGGCTGGTCGGCCGTGCCCATCCGCAATGTCTGCGCCAGCAGCGGAACGGCGCCCCAGGCCATCACCGGCGAACAGCGACCGGCGAGGCTGGAGAGCAGGATGCGTCCGACCTGCGCGCCGACTTCGCGCATGTCGACATGGGGATAGGTCTTGTAGCCGATCATCGCGTCGCAGTTCTCGACCATGCGGGCGGTCAGGTTGCAATGCATGTCGAGCGCGACGCAGACGGGCACGCCGGGACGCACGGCACGGATGCGCGCCAGCAACTCGCCCTCGCCGTCGTCGAGATGCTCGGCCACCATCGCGCCATGCAGGTCGAGCATGACCGCGTCGCAGTCCGCCGCGACCGCGTCGACGATCGCGCCGGCCATCTCCTCGTAGGCGGCGCGCCGGACGGGACCGGAAGGCGGAGCCTCCGCAGCCAACGGCAGAACGATCTCGGCGCCGGCGTCGCGCAGCAGTCCGAGATAGGCGCCGAGCGGCGTGTTGGTCGGCGCATAGGCTTCGACCGCTTCGGCGCCGCGCAGCAGTCCGCGTCTACCGAAGCGCGCGAGGTCGGTGGGCACCGGCGAGAAAGTGTTGGTCTCGTGCTTCATCATCGCGGCGACGACGCGCATGGGTGTCCTCCGGACGTATGGGGTCGCGCTCAGCGCGCCGAAGCGAGGACGAGGTCGCTCGCCTTCTCGCCGATCATGATGCAGGCGGCATTGGTATTGCCCGAAACCACCGTCGGCATCACCGCCGCATCGGCGACGCGCAGCCCGTCGATCCCGCGCACGCGCAATTCCGGGTCGACGACGGCCAGCGGGTCGTCGGCGGGCCCCATCCGGCAGGTGCTCGTGGGATGGAAGATGGTGGTGCCGTTGCGCCGCGCGATCGCGAGGAGTTCCTCGTCGCTGGCATGCGCCGGTCCCGGGATCGTCTCCTCGGCGATGAAGGGCGCGAGCGGGGCCTGCGCGGCGATCCTGCGCGCCACCCGCATCCCGTCGACGATCGTGCGCTGGTCGCCCGAGGTCGCGAGGTAGTTCGCGAAGATCGCGGGATGGACGCGTGGATCGGGGGACTTGAGGCGGATCCAGCCGCGGCTTTCGGGACGCAGCTGGCAGACCGAACTGGTGAAGCCGGGATAAGGATGGAAATTCCCGCCGGGCTTGTCCATCGAGACGGGAAACATGTGGAACTGGACGTCGGGGGTCGCGAGTTCCGGCCGCGTGCGGCAGAACACGCCGACCTGACCGGCGCCGATCGTCATCGGGCCGGAACTGCGCGTCAGCCATTCCCAAGCCACCGCCAGCTTCTTGAGAGGACTGCGCGCGATGTCGTTGAAGGTGATCGGCAGCGGGCATCGATAGACGAAGCGCACCTGGAGATGGTCCTGCAGGCAGCCGCCGACGCCGGGCAGGTCGTGCAGCACGGGGACGCCATGGCCGGAGAGCAGGTCGCCGGGCCCGATGCCCGACAATTGCAGCAGATGCGGCGAATTGACCGCGCCGCCGCAGAGGACGACCTCGCGCCGGGCACGCACGCTCCGCTCGATCCCGCCCTTCAGGAACGAGACCCCGACGGCGCGCCTGCCCTCGAAGAGGATCCGGGTCGCCAGCGCGTCGGTCTCGACCGCGAGATTCGGGCGGCCGCGAACCGGCCGCAGATAGGCGTTCGCGGTGCTCGAGCGCCATCCGCGACGCACCGTGAGCTGGAAATAGCCGACGCCCTCCTGACCGGCCCCGTTGAAATCGGGGTTGCGGGGGATCCCGGCTGCCTCCGCAGCCGCGATGAAGGCCTCGCAGATCGGATGGTTGAGCCGGAGATTGCCGACCCCGAGCGGTCCGCCGACACCGTGGAACGCATCGGCGCCGCGCTCCTGGTCCTCGGCGCGCCGGAAGTAAGGCAGCACGTCGGAGAAGCTCCAGCCGGGATTGCCGAGCTGGCGCCAATGGTCGAAATCCTCGGCCTGGCCGCGGATGTACACGAGCCCGTTGATCGAGCTCGAACCGCCCAGGACCTTGCCGCGCGGCCATGCGATCGAGCGCCCGCCCAGCCCCGGGTCCGGCTCGGTCTGAAAACCCCAGCTGAGCTTGGAATACATCGTCCGGAAGTAACCGACCGGGATATGGATCCAGGGGTCGCGATCCTCCGGCCCGGCCTCGAGCAGGAGCACGCGGTGGCGCGGGTCCGCGGACAGGCGGTTCGCCAGCACGCATCCCGCGGACCCTGCCCCGACCACCACGAAGTCGAATTCGCCGCCGGACACCATCGCGCTTCCCCGTCTTCGCCAAGGCGCGCAGCCTCGCATACCCCGTCCGCCGGGTGTAGCCGCTCGCGAGGGGCCGCTTGCGACTCCGGCCGGACGGGCTAGATTGATTGGCGCCGGTCCCCCGCGGGCAGGCGTCGCGGCGTTTTGCATCTGCCGCGGCCATTCCCACCAGGCGGTGTCGTGCGCAATTGATGCGCCCCGCCTCGACGAAAGGAGGTGATCCAGTGCGCAAAGGATTGTTTTTCGTGGCCGGTGCACTGATGGTCGTTTCGGCGACGTCTCCCGCTTTCGCTGAAGGGGGGTGCTCCTGGTCCACGAAGCAGATGTCGGTGGAGGCTCCAAAGTCCTCCGCGCCCGTGTCGACGGCTGCTTCGGGAACGATCGTCCCGCCAACGACGGGGCAGACGGGCGGCTGAGCCGACCGTCCCGCCATCTGCAGAGATATTCCTGCGGTGACCCGCCGGGCCTCCAGGCCCGGCGGGTTTTTCCTTTTCGGGGCTCCCCTGCCCGATCAGACGCGCCCCTCGCGGCGCAGCTTGCGCTCGCGCGCGTAGACGTAGATCCCGCTGGCGATGACGATCGCCGCCCCGACGAATGTCCATCCGTCGGGAAGGTCGCCGAACATCAGCCAGCCCAGGAAGGTGATCCAGGGCAGCTGGAGATACATGTAGGGCGCTAGCGACGACGCCTCGGCGCGCCGGAACGCATGGATCATGAAGTAATGCCCCAACGCGCCAGCACCCCCGACGATGGCCAGAAGCACCCAGTCGCCGGCGGTCGGCCATTGCCAGACGAACGGCACGAATGCCGTCGCCGCCGCCGCCCCGACCGTCGCCGTGAACACGAACGTCACCTGGGGCGGGTCATGCGCGGCTATGGCGCGCGTGACGAGGTGGAACACGGCGTTGCCGATCGCCTGGACGAAGGCGAACACGGCCGCCCAGTGGAACAGCCCGGAGCCTGGGCGCAGGATCACGGCGACCCCCAGCAGGCCGACGGCGACCGCGGCGAGCCGCCTCGGCCCCACCTTTTCGCCGAGCGTAACGGCGGCGAGCAGCGTCACCAGCAGCGGCGCCACGAAGGCGATCGCCTGGACCTCGGCCAGCTGCATCTTCGCGATCGCCAGGATGAACAGGAAATTGCATCCAGCCAGCAGGCTCGCGCGCAGCAGCTGCAGGCCGGGCCGCCGCGGCCGCAGGCCGCCGGCGGTCGCGAGCCGCATCGCCAGTGGCAGCACGAAAAGGAACGCGAAGAAGAACCGGCCCCAGGTGACCTGCAACGGGTGGTAGGACTGGGTCAGCAGCTTGGCGACTGCGTCCAGGACTCCGAAGCTCGCCGTGGCCGCGAGCAGGAACGGCAGACCAGCCGCCACCGATGGCGCGGGCGGAACATCGCGGTCATGCATGCCTGTCATTGCGCGATCGGCGCTCCACCGGGTGCGGGAACGCGATCCTAGCACCGCCGCGTCACGAAGCGATGCGGTGACGGCGCGGCCCCTCGCCGCGCCGTCGGGCCTTCGTCAGACGTTCGAGTCGTAGCCGCCGCCGCCGATCATCGACAGGAATTCGCGGCGGGTCGATTCGTTGTTGCGGAACGCACCGAGCATCCGGCTGGTCACCATGCTGACGCCGGGCTTGTGGATGCCGCGCGTCGTCATGCACTGGTGGGTCGCGCGCACCACAACGGCGACGCCGCGCGGGCGCAAGACTTCCTGGATCGCGTTGGCGATCTGCGCGGTCATCTTCTCCTGGATCTGGAGACGCTTGGCGTAGATCTCGATCACCCGGGCGATCTTCGAGATCCCGACGACGCGCTTGTTGGGCAGATAGGCGCAATGCGCCACGCCGATGATCGGCGCCAGATGATGCTCGCAATGCGATTCGAAGCGTATGTCGCGCAGGACGACCATCTCGTCGTAGCCGGCGGTCTCCTCGAAGGTACGTTCGAGGATTCCTACGGGGTCCTCGCCATAGCCGGCGAACCACTCGTCATAGGCGCGCACGACGCGTTCCGGCGTGCCGAGAAGCCCCTCGCGGTCCGGATCGTCGCCGGTCCAGCGCAGCAGCGTGCGAACGGCGGCCTCGGCTTCCTCGCGGGTCGGCTTGCCGGTCGGCCGACGCAGATCCTCGCCCTGATCTTCAGAGCCGTGGCGCAATTCCAGTTCCATCGCTTGCCCCTCGCAGTGTTTCACCGCAACGAAACTGGGGCAAATCCGCCGACGATCAACCCGGTAAATTTCTCTGATCCGAGAGGTCCAGGCCTGCGTATGAACGTCAACTGCCGCGATACGTCGCGTAGGACCACGGACTGACGAGCAACGGCACGTGGTAATGCGCCCCGGCATCGGCGATGGCGAAGCGCAGCACGATGTCGTCGAGGAATGGCGGATCGGCCAGAACCACGCCGTGAGCGCGGAAATAGGCGGCGGTCGCGAACACCAGTTCGTAGCGTCCGGCGACGAAATTCTGTCCGTCCAGAAGCGGCGCGTCGGTTCGTCCGTTGGCGTTGGTGACCGCGCGCGCGACGAGGCTGCGCGCATCGCCGTCCAGACGGTGCAGCGCGACGGCGATCCCGGCTCCCGGCAC
>JBIKXN010000279.1:0-5313 GCA_044355765.1 Alphaproteobacteria bacterium | reverse complement strand
CGCCCTTGGCGCGTCGGACTACGGGCGCTATCTGGCCACGATCGCCGATCGCACGGATTGAACCAGCGCCGCCGCGCAGGAAGCCTCCCGGCCGAGCGATCGCCGACGACCCATCCCCGGAAACCCGGTCTCTGAAAACCCGGTCTCTCGAAACGACGAGGGCCGACGTCTGAGGCGACGCCGGCCCTCGCATCTGGTGGAGCCGAACGGGATCGAACCGTCGACCTCGTGAATGCCATTCACGCGCTCTCCCAGCTGAGCTACGGCCCCGATATTCCGGCGACGGATCTGGGGTCCGTCGCGGCGCGCACTAAGCGGGTTCGGCCACCGGCGCGCAAGAGAAAAATGCAGCCGCCGGCTCAGCGATCCTCGCGCCGTTCCTCGGTCCCGTCGACGACATCGTCGACGTCCTCGGCGTCGCCGCCCAGTTCGGACGTGTCCTCGATCACTTCGTCCTCGTCTTCGTCCTTGTCCGCCGGGTCGATGGCGACCTCCGCCTCGTCGGCAGCCTCGTCCTCGGGCGCCGGCTTGGCGCCAGCCATCTTCGACCGGCGCGCGCGCAGGACCGCCTCGGGATCGAAGGGCGTGCCGCATTTCGGGCAGACGATGGGCGAGCGGCGCATGTCGTAGAACTTCGCGCCGCAGGATTGACAGGTCCGCTTGAGACCCCACTGGGCCTTCGTCACGTGCCGAACTCCCTTGCTTGGATAAGGCCGTTGCGCCGTCATGCCGAATGACGGCGCGCCTCTTGCCACGCAGGGTCCGCGCTTGTCAATTATGGGGCCGCGCGCGGGCGGTCGCCCGTCTCGGCCGACGCGGCGCGCGCGATCGACGCATCCGGAAAGGATACAGCGTGAGCAGTTCCGATACCGCCACTCCGCGCGCGGCGACGGCGCGCGCCTCGGGGCGCCCGCTGCGCGGCGACATCCGCGTCCCCGGCGACAAGTCGATCTCGCATCGCGCGCTGATGATCGGCGGGCTCGCGGTCGGCGAGACCGCCATCCACGGGCTGCTCGAGGGCGAGGATGTGCTGCGCACCGCCGCCGCGATGCGCGCGATGGGCGCCGAGATCGCCAGGGAGCCCGATGGCACGTGGCGGGTGCACGGCCGCGGCATCGGCGGCCTGCGCGAACCCGACGACGTGCTCGACATGGGCAACGCCGGCACCGGGACGCGCCTGCTCATGGGCGTGGTCGCGAGCCACCCCTTCACGAGCTTCTTCACCGGCGACGCCAGTCTGCGCTCGCGGCCGATGGCCCGAGTCGTCAAGCCGCTCGAATCGATGGGCGCGCGAATCGTCTGCCGGACGGGCGGACGTCTGCCGGCGGCCGTGATCGGCACCGCCGAGGCTCTGCCCATTTCCTACGCGCTGCCGGTGGCGTCCGCGCAGGTCAAGTCGGCCGTGCTGCTCGCCGGGCTCAACGCCCGCGGGCGCACCACCGTGATCGAGCGCGAGCCGACCCGCGACCACACCGAACTGATGCTGCGGCATTTCGGCGTCGAGGTGAGCGTCGAGCCTGGGCCGGAGGGGAGCCGCATCTCGGTCACCGGGCAGCCCGAGATCTCGGGCCGGACGGTGCGCGTCCCGGGCGACCCGTCCTCGGCGGCCTTTCCAGCCGTGGCGGCGCTGGTGGTTCCCGGCTCCGAGGTGACCATCCGCGGCGTCGGCCTCAATCCGCGCCGCACCGGCGTGTTCGACACGCTGGCCGAGATGGGCGGCGACATCGCGATCGTCGACCGGCGTATCGAGGCCGGAGAGCCGGTCGGGGACCTGGTCGTGCGCGCGAGCGCGCTCGCGGGCATCGAGGTGCCGGCAGCGCGCGCGCCGTCGATGATCGACGAGTATCTGGTCCTGTCGGTCGCCGCGGCCTGCGCGCGCGGTCGCACCGTGATGCGCGGCCTTGGCGAACTGCGCGTCAAGGAAAGCGACCGCCTCGCCGCGATCGCGCGCGGCCTGGAAGCCTGCGGCGTCAAGGCGGAGATCGATGGCGACGACCTGACCGTCCATGGCTGCGGCGGGCCGCCGCCGGGCGGTGGCGTGGTCGCCACGCGGCTCGACCATCGCATCGCGATGAGCTTCCTGGTGATGGGTCTGGCGGCGCGTGCCGCCGTCCGGATCGACGACGCCAGCCCCATCGAGACCAGTTTCCCGGGCTTCGAGGCGCTGATGCGCGGGCTCGGCGCCGATATCGGCCCCGGCGCGGCTTGACCCGGCCGTGATCGTCGCCGTCGACGGGCTGGTCGCCGCCGGCAAGGGCACCCTGGCCCGCCGCCTGGCGGCGGCGCTCGGGTTTCGCCACCTGGACACCGGGATGATCTACCGCGCCGTGGGCGCCCGGCTGCTCGCGGCCGGGATCGACCCGGCCGATCCCGACCAGGCGCAGGCGGCGGCGCGCGCGCTGACGCCCGCCGATCTGGAGCGCCCGGGCCTGCGCGACGAAGCGGTCGGCCGCGCCGCCTCGATCGTGGCCGCCGCCCCCGCGGTTCGCGCGGCCCTGGTCGATTTCCAGCGCCGGTTCGCCGGACAGCCGCCGGGGGCGGTGCTGGACGGGCGCGACATCGGCACGGTGATCTGCCCCGAGGCCGAGGTGAAATTCTTCGTCACGGCGGCGGCCGGGATCCGCGCGCGGCGCCGTTTCGACGAGTTGCAAGCCAGGGGCGAGTCGGCTACATACGCCGCCGTTCTCCAGGACCTCCAGGAGCGCGACGCCCGCGACCAAGGTCGCGGCGTCGCTCCGACGAAGCCGGCCGAGGATGCGATCATCCTCGACACGTCGGCGCTGTCGGCCGAAGAGGTGTTCGCGCACGCCCTCGCAATCGTCAGGGCTCGCGCCGGCTAGGTCCAGGAGAGCCCGTGTCGCGGGTGGTCCGCGGCGCGGAACCCCTGCCCCGGCATCGGCGGGTCCGCATCGTGCGGACCGGGTGACCGGCACATGGAAAGGCATCCACGCACATGGCAAGCACCAACGCCGCCACCGCGGCCACCGAGAATTTCGCCGATCTGCTCGAGGAATCGCTGCGCACCGCGACCGGCTTCGACGGCCGCGTCACGACCGGCCGCGTGATCTCCATCGAGGGCGACTTCGCGATCATCGATGTCGGGCTCAAGGCCGAGGGCCGGGTCCAGCTCAAGGAATTCGCGACCGCCGGCAAGCCCGCCGAACTCAAGGTCGGCGATCTGGTCGACGTCTATGTCGAGCGCATGGAGGACAAGAACGGCGAGGCGATGCTGAGCCGCGAGAAGGCCAAGCGCGAGGAGGCCTGGGGTCAGCTCGAGAAGTCCTATTCGACCAACGCGCGCGTCACCGGCGTCATCTTCGGTCGCGTGAAGGGCGGCTTCACCGTCGATCTCGGCGGCGCCGTGGCCTTCCTGCCCGGCTCGCAGGTCGACATCCGCCCCGTGCGCGACGTCACCCCGCTGATGGGGTCGCCGCAGCCCTTCCAGATCCTCAAGATGGACCGCTCGCGCGGCAACATCGTCGTCTCGCGCCGTGCGGTGCTCGAGGAGACGCGCGCCGAACAGCGCAGCGAGCTCGTCGCCAGCCTCAAGGAAGGCCAGGTGCTCGAGGGCGTGGTCAAGAACATCACCGATTACGGCGCGTTCGTCGATCTGGGCGGCGTCGACGGTCTGCTGCACGTCACCGACATCGCGTGGCGCCGCATCAACCACCCGTCGGAGGCTCTGCAGATCGGCCAGCACGTGAAGGTGCAGGTCATCCGCTTCAACCCCGAGACGCAGCGCATCAGCCTCGGCATGAAGCAGCTCGAGGCCGATCCGTGGGACGGCGTGGCGGTCAAGTATCCCGCCGGCACCCGGTTCAAGGGCCGCGTGACGAACATCACCGACTACGGCGCCTTCGTCGAACTGGAGCCGGGGATCGAGGGGCTCGTCCACGTCTCCGAGATGAGCTGGACCAAGAAGAACGTGCACCCCGGCAAGATCGTCTCCACCTCCCAGGAGGTCGAGGTGATGGTGCTGGACGTCGATTCGGTGAAGCGCCGCATCTCGCTCGGCCTCAAGCAGTGCCTGGACAATCCCTGGGAGGTGTTCCGCGACAAGTTCCCGGCGGGTACCGAGATCAGCGGCGAGGTCAAGAACATCACCGAGTTCGGCCTGTTCGTCGGCTTGCCCGGCGACATCGACGGCATGGTCCATCTGTCGGATCTCGACTGGAACCGCGCCGGCGAGGAAGCGATCAAGGACTTCAAGAAGGGCGACGCGGTCACCGTCAAGGTGCTCGACGTCGATACCGACAAGGAACGCATCTCGCTCGGCATCAAGCAACTGGCCAACGACCCGTTCGAAGGCTCGATCGGCAAGTTCGCCAAGGGCCAGGTGGTGACGGCGAACGTGACCCAGGTCCAGGACAACGGCATCGAGGTCAGCCTCGCCGACGGCGTCATCGGCTTCATCCGCAAGTCCGATCTGGCGCGCGATCGCGGCGATCAGCGTCCCGACCGTTTCGCCATCGGCGAGAAGGTCGACGCGAAGATCACCCAGATCGACCGCGGCTCGCGTCGCGTGCAGCTGTCGGTCAAGGCGAAGGAGATCGACGAGGAGAAGGAGGCCATGGCCACCTACGGCTCGTCCGACTCCGGCGCCTCGCTGGGCGACATCCTGGGCGCGGCCCTGCGTCGTCAGCGCGAGCAGGACAAGCCCTGACACACCCGGTCCGAAGGCCGGCGCCGAGGGGCGGGAGCGCAAGCTCCCGCCCCTTCGCGTTTTCGGCTCGGCCGCGAATATCCATAATTCGGGTCCGGTTGACGCGGATGGCCGGAGACCCCACCTTCCCCGAAGCAAGCGACCCATACCTGAACGAGGTCCCCGAGATGAGCCGACGCCCAGTCCGTTTCCTCGCCTTCTTCGCGGCCGCGGCCTTCGCGCTCGCTCCGATCCTCGCGGAGGCCGCCGCCGGCGGAAATCGCAGCATGGGCAGCCGCGGCGCGCGCACGCAGCAGGCGGCCCCGCCGACCCAGACGACGCCCAACGCGGCGCGTCCCGTCGAGCGCAGCGCCACCGCGCCGGCCCAGGCGCAGCGCCCCGTGCAGGGTGCCCAGGCCCCGCAGCAGCAATCCTGGCTCCAGCGCAACCCGATGATGGCCGGCCTGCTTGGCGGCATGCTCGGCGCCGGCCTGATCGGCATGCTGATGGGCGGCGGCTTCAATCTCGGCGAAGGTCTCGCCGGGTTCCTCGGCATGGCCCTGCAGATCGCACTGTTCGCGGGCATCGCGATGCTCGTCCTGCGGTTCATCCGCAGCCGGCGCGAGGCGGCGGCACGGCCGGCGGCGGCCTATGCGGGCGGCGCACCCGGC
>JBIKXN010000278.1:0-5314 GCA_044355765.1 Alphaproteobacteria bacterium | reverse complement strand
CGCCCGCGATTTCCGTCACCGCTCCGTCGCCGATGCCGAGGCGCACCTGGACCGCACGTGGCAGGCCGTCGGGGCCGACGACATGCACGCGGCCCAGCACCTGGGCCGCCCCGCCGCCGCCGCGCCGGGCGCGCCACGCCTCCCAGGCGGCCTGCTGCTCGGGCTTCAGGATCGCCGCGACCCGCCGGTCGGTCTGCTGGCGTGCGGCACCCAGCCGCGCGCGCAGCTGGTCGGGCGGCAGGCCGGCCGCACGCAGCGCGCGCAACTGCTCGCGCGCCTCGTCGACGATGCCTGCCAGGGTCGCGCGCTGCGCGGCGTCGAGCGACAGCTCGCGCGTCAGCGTCGCCTCGAGCTGCTCGAGGCCGAAGGATGCGCCGCCGCGGCCGGTCCCGGAGGCGGCGCCGTCGGTGGCCGTCGTCGCCGCCGGTTCCGCGCCGCGGCCAGTCCCGGGCGGCCGCCAGCGCAGCGCGGCGTTGGGCACGCGCAGCGCGTCGTCCCTGCGGTCGGTGATCAGCCGCACTGTCGCGGTCATGCCGGGCATCAGGCGCTGGTCGCGGTTCTCGGCGCTGATGACGACCACGTAGGTGACCACGTTCTGGATCGTCTGGGCGCCGAGCCGCGTCATCAGCACCTCGCCGCGGAACTGCGCGGCGGGATGGGCGGGGACGGTGAACTGCGCCTCCTGGCCGGGGCGGACGCGTCCGACATCCGCCTCGTCGACGGCGACGTGGATCTCCACCTGCCGCAGGTCCTGCGCGATCGTGAACAGCACCGGCGCCTGCAGGCTCGCGGCCACGGTCTGTCCGACATCGACGTCGCGGCGGATCACGACGCCGTCGATCGGCGCCTTGATTTCGGCGCGGTCGAGATCGACTTCGACCTGACGCTGCAGCGCCTCGCGCTGCGCCAGCTGCGCCTCGGCGGCGGCGATCTGCGTCTGGGCGACGGCGAGCCCGGCGACGGCGCTGGCGCGGTTGGCGCGCGCGGCGTCGGCCTGGGCGCCGGTCGCGGCGCGCGTCGCCTGCGCCTGCAGCGCGGCGGCGTCGGCGCGTTCGACGTCCGCCATGGTCGCCGCCCCGCGCGTCGCCAGCTGGCGCTTGCGTTCGCGTTCGCGCTGGGCTTCCTCGAGCTGGCTCTGCGCGCGCGTCGTCTGCGCGTCGGCGGCGACGATCCCGGACTCTACCGCCGCGAACTCGGCGCGCAGCCGGTCGTGCTGGGCGCGCGCGGTGGCGAGGCCTGCGGCGGCCTGGGCGACCTCGGCCCGCGCTGCGGCCAGCCGCGCGCGCAACTGGTCGTCGTCGAGACGCGCGATCGTCTGGCCGCCGCGGACCTCGGTGTTGAAATCGGCAAGCAGCTCGCGCACCTGCCCGGAGAGCTGCGAGCCGACCAGCACCGTGGTCACCGGCTGGACCGTGCCAGTCGCCGAGACGCTCGCGACGATCGGGCCGCGATCGGCCCGGGCGACGCGATAGGGCGGCGGCGGACCGTCGGCGTCGAACCACGACCACGCGGCGCCGCCCGCGCCGAGCGCCAGCGGCACCGCGAAGATCAACACCCAGCCGCTGCCGCGCCGCGCCATGGTTCCGCCAGTCCTGCCGCCAGTCCGGCCAGGATCCTGCGCGGCGGCCTATCGGCTTGTCCAATCCCGATGCGTTACACTCCGTCACAGCGGCGGCGCGCCCTTGCGCTCCCGCGCCGACCGGGGAGGGACGAGATGAGCTTCGTGTTCGACGGGACGCGGGTGGTGGTGGCGGGCGGCAGCCGCGGCATCGGGCGCGCGATCGCCCTCGGTTTCGCGGCGGCGGGCGCAGATGTCTCGATCTGCGCGCGCGGCGAGGCGGCGCTCGCGGCGACGCGCGCCGACCTCGCGGCGCACGGACGCAAGGCGCATGCCGCGACCTGCGACCTCGCGGACGGGCCCGCGGTCGCAGGCTATGTCGCCGCCGCGCAGGCGGCGCTGGGCGGCATCGATGTCCTGGTCAACAACGCCTCGGGCTTCGGTCTGGGCGACGACGAGGCCGGCTGGGCTGCCGGCCTCGCCGTCGACGTGATGGCGATGGTGCGCGCCTCGCATGCCGCGATACCGGCGCTGTCGCGCCGGCCCGGCGCGTCGATCATCCACATCTCGTCGATCTCCGGCCTCAAGCCGTCCACCCGCACGCCGGCCTATGCGGCGGTGAAGGCGACGATGATCCACTACACCCAGAGCCAGGCGGCGATGCTGGCGCCCAAGGGCATCCGGGTGAACTGCATCGCGCCGGGGTCGATCGAGTTTCCCGGCGGCACCTGGGAGAAGCGCCGGCTGGCCGGCGATCCGCTCTACGACCGCGTGCTGGCGTCGGTTCCCTTCGGCCGCCTGGGCACGCCGGACGAGGTCGCGGACGTCGCCCTGTTCCTTGCCTCGCGCCATGCGCGCTGGGTGACAGGTCAGACCATCGCGGTCGACGGCGGGCAGGTCCTGGGCGCGTGACCCTCGCCCGCGGCATCGCCACGGTCGGCGGCTACACGCTCGTCAGCCGCGTCCTCGGGTTCCTGCGCGACGTTCTGGCGGCCGCTTATCTCGGCGCCGGGCCGGTCGCCGATGCCTTCTTCGTCGCCTTCAAGTTCCCGAATTTCTTCCGCCGCCTGTTCGCCGAGGGGGCGTTCAACGCCGCCTTCGTGCCGATCTTCGCCGGCATGGCAGCCAGCCAGGGCCGCGTCGCCGCGCGCATCTTCGCCGAGGACGCGCTGGCGGTCCTGCTGGCGGCGCTGCTCGCGCTCACGCTGCTCGCCGAAGCGACGATGCCGTGGTTCGTGGCGCTCGCCGCGCCGGGCTTCCGCGACGAGCCGGAGAAGCTGGCGCTGGCGATCGAGTTCACCCGCATCACCTTTCCTTATCTGCTGTTCATCAGCCTGGTGAGCCTGCAGGGCGGCGTGCTGAACAGCCTCGACCGCTTCGGCGCCGTCGCCGCGACCCCGATCGTGCTCAATCTCTGTCTCATCGGCGGCATGATCTTCCTGTCGGCACCGCTCGGCTCGCCGGGGCTGGCGCTGAGCTGGGCGGTGGCGATCGCCGGGGTCGCGCAGTTCCTGTGGCTGGCGGCCGCGTGCCGGGGCGAGGGGATGGCGTTGCGCCTGCCCTGGCCGCGGCTGACCCCGGAGGTGCGCCGGCTGGGGCGGCTGATGCTGCCCGCGGCCCTGGGCAGCGGCGTGGTCCAGATCAACCTGCTGATCGACGTCATGATCGCCTCGCTGCTGCCGACCGGCGCGGTCAGCTATCTCTATTACGCGGATCGCATCTACGAGCTGCCGCTGGCCGTGATCGGCATCGCCATCGGCACGGCGCTGCTGCCGCTGCTGGCGCGCCAGATCCGCCTGGGCGAGACGGCGGCGGCGGAGGCGACGCAGAACCGCGCGCTCGAGGCGGCGGTGGTGCTGACGCTGCCGGCCACCGCGGCGCTGCTGATTCTGGCCGAGCCGATCATCGTGACCCTGTTCGAGCGCGGGGCCTTCGACGCCGGCGTCTCGTCGGCCACCGCCGCAGCTTTGGTCGCCTACGCCGCGGGCCTGCCGGCCTATGTGCTGATCAAGGTGCTCGCCCCCGGCTTCTATGCGCGCGAGGACACGCGCACGCCGGTCCGCATAGCGGTCGTCTGCGTGCTGCTCAACACGGTCGCCGCGCTGGCCTTGATGAACGTGCTCGGCCATGTCGGCATCGCGCTCGCCACCGCCTTCTCCGCCTGGGTCAATTGCGCGCTGCTCGCGCGCGGGCTGATGGCGCGCGAAGCGTTTCGTCCGGACGCGCGGCTGCGGCGCGCCGCGGCGGGCGCGGCGGCGGCCAGTCTCGTCATGGCCGCGGCGCTGGTCGTCGCGATGCGCGCGGGGCTATGGCCGCCGACGCCGCCGGGCGGGGCCGCGCGCTGGCTGGCGCTCGCGGCTCTTGTGGCGCTCGGCGGCGCGGTCTATGCGCTCGCCGCTGCGGCTTTCGGCGCGCTGCGGCCGCGTACCCTCGCGGAGCTTCTTCGCCGACCGAGCGCTTAGGGCACGTTTCGCTTTGGTGGCTGGCGTCGCGCGCCGACGCGGCAGGTCTTTCGACGAAGCCGCGGCCATCCATGCCGGCCTCCTCGACCCAGTCGCCAACTCTGTTCACGCTTCGCGCCGCCAGGGAATCCTTCTCCGGTTCCGTGCGGCCGGAGAATGTCCTAGGGCGCCAGCCAGACCGCCACCGGCCCCGTCGGGTCGCTCCAGTCGAAGCGCGCGCGCCGATGGCCGCTGGCCGCCAGATGGAGCCAGTCGAGCCCGGCCAGCCGCGCGCGCAGGACCGCGAAATTGGCGAGGCCGGGGGCCGATTCCTCGGCGCCGGGCGCGCGCGTCTCGAGTTCGGGCGGCAGTCCCGATGTCGGCGCTGCGCTGACGCTGCCCGGCGTCAGGCCCAGATAGCAGCGTCTGCTGAACGGCGCGACGTCGCGCCAGACGGCCTGCGCCGTCGCGTCGCCGACATGCAGCGCGGCGATCGCCCGGAAGCGGAACTGCAGCCGCGCGCGCGGATCGTAGAAATGGATGGCCATGCGCGGATCGGCCGCGAGCGCGGCCAGCTTCGGCGATCGCCGGTCGGTGTGGAAGCTCAGCGTGCGCGTCGCCGCGTCGACGGCGCGCAGGACGACGGTGCGCGCCGCGGGAAAGCCGTCCTGGCCGATCGTCGCAAGCACAGCCAGGTGGCAGGCGCTGCGCCGGTCGCGCACGCCGCGCGCGAGCAGCGCGAAGCAGTGCCGCTCGATCTCGTCGAGCGCCTGCGGAATGGCGGGTTCGCCGCCCATGGGGGCGTCAGCAGCCACGCGCGAGCCGCGAGGAGAAGGTGATCTGGCCGCTGGCGCTGACGATCTGCAGGTCGAGTGCATCCGCGCCGCGCGGCGTGACCGACAGGCGATAGCTGTTGGAGGCGTTGGCGAAGACGAAGGCCTCGCCCTCGCGGCGCAATGCCCGGCGCGCGTTGGTCATAGAGATCCGTCTTTCGGGACCCGCGCCGAAGGCGACGAGCGTCTCGAGAGCATCGCCCTTGCGCGCCTCGATCGCGAGGCAGATTTCCTGGCCGTCGGCGGGGCCGGGCGGGGTCGCCGCGAGGCTTCCCGACCACGCGCCCAACAGCCTGTCGGCGGACGAGGCTTCCGGCATGCGATAGCCGGCGGGCAGCAGGAAGCTGGTCGGGCCCTCCGGGTGAGGGCAGCGTGTCTCGCGCGCCGCCGGCTCGACATCCGGATCGAGAAAGCGACGGATGCACGCGCCGTACCAGACGCGGAACTGGTTGAGCGCGGCGGCGCCATGGCCCGCCAGGGGC
>JBIKXN010000538.1:0-2638 GCA_044355765.1 Alphaproteobacteria bacterium | reverse complement strand
GGGATGCCGGAGGTCTCCATGTTCTGCTTGCGCGTGCGCGCCGGGCGGCCGGCCTTGGCCGGCACCTCGTCGAACCGCGCCTGCAGCCACTCGTAGTCCTCGCCCCAGACGCGCGACCAGTGCCGCCACGCGCCCTCGACCAGGCCGTAATAGAGCGGCAGGTTGCCGACATCGAGGCCCATGTCCGTGGCGCCCTGCACGTTGCAGTGGCCGCGGAAGATGTTGGCGCCGGTGCCGGCCGAGCCGACATTGCCCGTGGCCAGCAGCAGGTTGCAGAAGGCGCGGACATTGGCCGTGCCGACCGTCTTCTGGGTCGCGCCCATGCACCAGATCAGGGTGGCGGGCTTCTGCTTGGCGAACATCTCCGCCACGCGGCGCAGCTGCGCGCCCGGAACGCCGGCGACGCGCTCGACCTCCTCGGGGGTCCACTTCTCGACCTCGGCCTGGACGCGCTCCATGCCATGCACGCGCTTGGCGATGAAGTCCTTGTCCTCCCAGCCATTCTTGAAGATGTGCCACATGATGCCCCACATCACCGGGATATCGGTGCCGGGACGGATGCGGACATACTCCGTCGCATGCGCCGCGGTGCGGGTCATGCGCGGGTCGATGACGATCACGTTGGCCCGGTTGATCTCCTTACCCGACAGCACGTGCTGCAGGGACACCGGATGGGCCTCGGCGGGGTTGCCGCCCATGATGATCATGGTCTTCGAGTTGCGGATGTCGTTGTAGCTGTTGGTCTGGGCGCCGTAGCCCCAGGTGTTCGCGACGCCCGCGACCGTGGTCGAGTGGCAGATGCGCGCCTGGTGGTCGACCGAGTTCGTGCCCCAATAGGCGGCGAACTTGCGGAAGAGATAGGCGCCCTCGTTCGAGAACTTGGCCGAGCCCAGGATGAACACGCTGTCGGCGCCGGACTTCTCGCGCACCTGGGCCAGCTTGTCGCCGATCTCGTTGATCGCGACCTGCCAGCTGATGCGCTGCCACTGGCCGTTGACCAGCTTCATCGGGTACTTGATCCGGCGATCGCCGTGCACGAGCTCGCGCACCGATGCGCCCTTGGCGCAATGCGTGCCGCGGTTGATCGGGCTGTCCCAGGCCGGCTCCTGACCGACCCACACGCCGTTCTGGATCTCGCCGATCACCGTGCAGCCCACCGAGCAGTGGGTGCAGATGTTCTTGCGCTGGACGACGGGGATGTTGGGCTTCATCGGGCCGGCTTCGGCGCGGCGCACCGTGCCGAGCTGCACCGAACCGATGGCGGCGAGACCGCCGGCGACGAGGCCGGAACGGCGGAGGAAGGAGCGGCGATCGAGAACGCCAGAGCTCATGCCTGCGGCCATGGCCGCGAGGCGCGTGCGGGCGGCTTCGCCGGTCTTGCGCTTGATCAGCATCTTGGGCGGCTCCTCAGTAACGGTTCGTCGCGTAGAAGCGACGGACATGTTCGGTCTCGCGGTAACGCGCCTTGCGCGCGTCCTGGCGGTTCTCGGTGGCCTGCGCCTCGCTCGCGACCGGAGCGACGACGGCGGCGGTCGCGGCGATGCCGGCTCCCTTCAGGAAACCGCGGCGTCCCGCGCGGTCGGCCGTTGCTGCACCGTCATCCTTCTTGCTGCGCATGGTGTTCCTCCTCGTTGGCTTGTCTGTGTCGACCGATTCCCGAACCCGCCCTAGTCGGCGAGCGCGAAGGCCTCGGCCTCGATCTCCATGAACACGCGGCCGAGACGGCCGACCGCGCGGTAGAATTTGGCGTTCTGCGCCGCCTCGAGGTCGGCGAAGAACCTGCCGGCCCAGGGCTTCACATGGCGTTCGAAAAACCGGCGCTCGGCGGCGGCATCGTTGCCGTAACGACGCAAAGCCAGGCCGGACATGATCTCGCACAGGATCGCGATGTGGTCCTCGGGTTCGCTGACGCCGTCGCTGCGCTCGATGCCGAGCCCCATGAGATCGTCGCGCAGGCGCGCGAGCGGTCGCTCGTGCAGGAAACCGGTCAGGTAATAGGACGCGTAGGGCAGCAATTCGCCGCGGCCCAGGCCGATGAAGAGCGCGAAATGCTCGCTCTGCACGGCCTGCACGCCCGATTCCGCGGCCCCCGCCAATTCGAGATGCACCATGCCCAGCGCGCTCGCGTCTCCGCGCAGCCGCGACACATCGTCCAAGGTCTTCGCGGAAGGCGGGTTGAGCAGCAGAAGGGCGAGCAGCGCGTATTCCTCGGCGCGTGCACGATCGAGCGGATCGACAGCGACCAGAGTGTCGTCGCCGTAGAGATCGGGGCGCAGATGTCGGCGCTCGACGCCGGTCGCGGCCTCCACGGCAACGACGCGATCCGCGGGTATGCGCGTCCAGGCGGAAACGGACGGCTGCGATATCCCGAGCGCGCGCGCCAGGGCACCAACGCCGCCGGCCGCTTCGATCGCCTGGGAAAGTCCTGCGTCCCGCACCATTTCGTCCCTGTGTCGTCTTGCCGCGATTCCGCCGATTGCCGCCTATAGGCGCACCTTATGAGGCCAGTAAATAGTTTCCGCCTATGGGGCAGTCAACCCTTTGCGGGATGGGCCTTTTCCCCGGGAAAAGCAAATAAATTTTAAGAGGTTGAACGAGCAGCGCCCTGTCTGCGGCCCAGTCTGCGTCGGCTGGCGCG
>JBIKXN010000277.1:0-5329 GCA_044355765.1 Alphaproteobacteria bacterium | reverse complement strand
GCGTCGCTGCGGCAGGACCCCGCGGCGGGGCGGCATGCGCTCGGCCTGCCCGATCGCCCGACCATCGGCTATGTCGGCTCGCTCAACGGATACGAAGGCGTCGACCTGCTGATCGATGCCGCCGCGCGTCTGCGCGACCGGCGTCCGCCGATCGGCCTCCTGATCGTCGGCGACGGCGGCGCGGCCGCGGCGCTGCGCATCCGCGCCGCGCAGGCCGGGCTGGGCGAACGCGTCGTCTTCGCCGGTCCGGTCGCGGGCGACCGGGTCGTCGGCCACTACGCGGCCTGCGACGCGGTGGCCTATCCGCGCCGTGCGGTCCGGCTGACCGAGCTGGTCACCCCGCTCAAGCCCCTCGAGGCGATGGCGCTGGGCCGCGTCGTGATGGCCTCGGATGTCGGCGGACACCGCGAGCTGGTCGCCGACGGACGGACCGGACATCTCTTTCCGGCCGACGATCCGGCGGCGCTCGCCGCGGCGATCGACCGCGTCCTGGCACGAGATGCCGACTGGAGCGCGATGCGCGCGGCCGCGCGACGGCATGTCGAGGAATGCCGGCCCTGGCCGAGGGTCGCCGCCGCCTATGCCGGGCTCTATGCGCGCGCCGCCGCCGCGCGCTGACCCTCACACTTCGCCGCTCAGCCAGTCCTCGATCAGACGTCGGGCGATCGAATCCGGGCGCGGCAGCCGGAACTGCTCGGGATCATGCGCGCGGGTCAGGAACTCGCGGCTGAACCAGCCGGCGGTCTCCAGTTCCTCGGCGTCCACAGACAGCGACCGGTCGGCCGCGCGGGCATGGAAGCCGAGCATGATCGACGCGGGGAAAGGCCAGGGCTGCGAGGAATGGTACCGGATGTCGTGCACGCGCACGCCCGCCTCCTCCATGACCTCGCGCGCGACGGCCTCTTCCAGGCTCTCGCCCGGCTCGACGAAACCGGCCAGCGTCGAGTGCATCCCGGTCGGCCAGGCGCGCTGGCGGCCGAGCAGCGCATGGTCCTCGTGCACGACCAGCATGATCACGGCGGGATCGGTGCGCGGAAAATGCTCGGCGTTGCATCCGGCATCGGTGCAGCGACGGACATGGCCCGCCGCCTCGACGCGCGTCGGCGCGCCGCACAGGCTGCAATGCCGGTGCCGCCCGTGCCAGTGGAGGATGCCGCGCGCATAGGCGAGCAGGGCACCGGCCTCGCGCTCCAGCAACGCGCCGATGCCGCGCAGGTCGACGAAGGCGGTGTCGGCGCCGAACAGGCCAGGCAGCAGATGTTCCTCGTGGCCGGAGACGTCGAGCGCGAAGTAGCTCTCGCCGCCGCGCGCGCCGAGAAAGACCACAAGCGGCGTCGGTCCGCCCAGCTCCGCGATCGCGGCGACGTCCAGGAACACCGCGCGCGGCGCCTCGCCGGGCACGACCAGGCTGCGCCCGCGCCAGACGGGGACGACGCGCGCGGCGGTGCCGGCGACATGCTGGTCGATGAACGCCGCGTCCCGGCGCCGCTCGGAATGGCGCGCCAGGTCGAGACCGGCATAGAAGTTCGGTGAACGCATGGCTGCACACTGCCCCGGTCGGGCGCGCAGTGGCAACCTGTCGCGCGCGGCCGGGTTGCGGCGGCGCGCGCAGGGCTGCTACAGGCCCCGGGATGCTGCGTACGCTCTACGACTGGACGATGCGCAAGGCCAGCGGGGGCGACGCGACCCGCGCCCTCGCCGTCGTCTCCTTCGCCGAAAGCTCGGTCTTTCCGGTCCCGCCCGACATGCTGCTGGTGCCGATGGTGCTCGCCCGGCGCGAGCGCGCCTGGGCCTTCGCCGGGATCTGCACCCTCGCCTCGGTCGCAGGCGGTCTGGCCGGCTACGCGATCGGCTTGTTCCTGTTCGAGACGGTCGGTACCGCGGTCCTCAATTTCTACGGCCTCGGTCAGGGCTTCGAGGCTTTCCGCGCCGCCTATGCCGAGTGGGGCCTCTGGATCATCCTGATCAAGGGGCTGACGCCGATCCCGTTCAAGGTCGTGACCATCGCAAGCGGCGCGGCGCGTTTCGATCCGACGGTCTTCGTGCTCGCTTCGCTGGCGACGCGCGGCGCGCGTTTCTTCCTGGTGGCTGCACTGGTACGCCGTTTCGGGACGCCGATCCGCGGCTTCGTCGAGCGCCGCCTGACGCTCGCGACGACGATCTTCGCCGTCGTGCTGGTCGGCGGTTTCGTCGCGCTGCGCTATGGTCTGCCGTCATGAACCCCGCGCCAAGACATGCCGCGCCGGCGGGGCTGGCGCTTCTCGCCGCCGCGATGCTGGCCGCCGCCTTCGCCTTCGAGCACCTCGGCGGGTTGGCGCCCTGCGCGCTGTGCTGGTGGCAGCGCTATGCCTGGATGGCGGCGCTCGCCCTGGCGTTGCCCGCGGTCGCTCTCGGCGGCCGCGCCGGCGCCGCGCTGTTCGCGCTGGCGGCACTGGCGGCGCTCGCGGGTGGCGGCATCGCCGCCTACCATGTTGGGGTCGAACAGAACTGGTGGACCGGAACGGCGCAATGCGGCACCGCGCCGGGCGCGGCGGCGAGCGTGGAGGACCGGCTGCGCCAGCTGCTCGCCGCGCCGGTCGTGCGCTGCGACGAGATCGCCTGGACCTTCGCCGGGCTGTCCATGGCCGCGTGGAACGGCGCGATCGCGGCGCTCGCCGGCGGCCTTGCCCTCGCCAGCCTGACGCGCCATTTCTTGCGCGGACGGCCATGACGCAAGATCCTCCCCATCGGGCCTGGCCCGGCGACGCCACCCGCGCCCAGCGCCTCGCGGAGATACTGCGCGTCGACCATGCCGGCGAGTACGGCGCCGTGCGCATCTACGAAGGCCAGCTCGCGGTGCTCGGCCGGACCGGGTCCGGCCCCGCGATCCGCCGGATGATGGACCAGGAACGCGCCCATCTTCGCGCGCTCGACCAGATGCTGCCTGCCGAGCGCGTGCGGCCGACGCTGCTGACCCCGCTCTGGCATCTTGCCGGCTTCGCGCTCGGGGCGGGCACGGCGCTGCTCGGCGAGAAGGCCGCGATGGCCTGCACCGCCGCGGTCGAAGAGGTGATCGACGACCATTACGCGGCGCAGATCCGCGAACTCGCGCCCACCAGGCCCGAGCTGGCCGAAACGCTCGAAGCGTTCCGGCGCGACGAGGTCGAGCATCGCGAGGAGGCCCTCGCCGCCGGGGCCCGCGAAGCGCCCGGCTACGAGGCGCTCGCCACCGCGATCAAGGCGGGCTCTCGCCTCGCCATCTGGCTGTCGACCCGGCTCTAAGCCCGACGTCGCGTCACCGAAGCGTCGCTGCGCCGCCTTGGTCCCGCCTTGGAATGGCGGTGTCTTCCGCGCGTTGTCGAAACGCAACGACGCGAGGCGAAGCATGGACGGGAGCGGAACGATGGATGCCGATGCCGCGGCGCGCCGCCCGAGCGCGATCGAACCGCCGCTCGCCGACCTGTTCGGCGATCCGGTCCTGCATGCGATGCTGCGCAGCGACGGGCTCAGCCTTGACGAGCTTCGCGCGGCGATCGCCGCCGCGCGCGCAAGCCTCGCGGGTGCCCGGCAGGGCGGCGTCTAGGCTGGATCGAGTTCGCTGTCCCAATAGAGAAAGTCGCGCCAGCTCTCGTGCAGGAACCCCGGCGGGAAGCCGCGGCCATGCTCCTTGAGCAGATGGGCGTCGGGCGCGAAAGCGCCGCCGCGCGGGAACATCCGCGCCTCGGCCGGGGTCCGGTTGCCCTTCTGCAGATTGCACCGGCTGCACGCGGTCACGACGTTGGTCCAGGTCGTGGCGCCGCCGCGCGAGCGCGGGATGATGTGGTCGAAGGTCAGGTCCTGCGTCGGAAAAGCCTGGCCGCAATACTGGCAGGCGAAGCGGTCGCGCAGGAACACGTTGAAGCGCGTGAAGGCGGGACGACGCTCCGAGGCGACGTATTCCTTGAGCGAAATCACCGAGGGCAGGCGCATCTCGCGCGTCGGCGAGCGGATGGTGCGGTCGTATTCCGAGACGATGTTGACGCGCCCGAGGAACACCGCCTTGACCGCTTCCTGCCATGGCCAGAGCGACAGCGGGAAATAGCTGAGCGGGCGGAAATCCGCGTTCAGGACCAGGGCGGGGCAGGCTTCGACCGACAAGGGCTTACCTCGTCATCGCTGTTGCCGTCGGTCAGCGGCACCGAATGCCGCGGACACACCACCATATCTATGACGAATCGCGGTCGGCAACAACAAGAGGTTGCGGTGTCGGCACGCCGCGCCGCGCGGCGTCAGCGCGGCAGCTGCCGCGCGAGGAAGGCGCCGGCCAGTTCCAGGCCCTTGGGGTCGATCGCGTGGGCGAGGCCCGGGCGCCTCTCGGCGACGACCTCGATCCCGGACGCGGCGAGCGCCGACCGGGCGGCCCCCATGGCGGCGAAGGGCACGACCGGATCGGCATCGCCATGGACGAGCAGGACAGGCGGCCGTGCGCGCAGTTCCCGGGGCAGATCCTCGCCGCCGATCAGCGCGCCCGAGAATCCGACCACGCCCGCGATCGCGCGCGCGCGCCGCGGCGCGACGAACAGCGACATCATGGTGCCCTGCGAGAACCCGACCAGCGCCAGCGCCGAATCGTCCAGCCCGTGCGATTCCAGCGTCGCGTCGAGAAAAGCGTCGAGGATCGGCGCCGCGGCGGCCACGCCGGACCGGATGCGATGCGGATCGCGATCCTGCAGGCTGAACCACTGCCGCCCGAACGGAGCCATGTCGCAGGGAAAAGGCGCGTGCGGCGCGACGAAGGCGGCCGTGGGCAGCGACTCGGCCCAGAGCGGCGCGAGATCGATGAGATCGTTGCCGTCGGCGCCCAGACCATGCAGCAGGACCACCAGCGAACGGGCGCGTCCGCCCGCGGCCGGGCCGAAACCGGGACCGTCGAGGGTGAAGAAATCGCTCATGCGGACTTGCTAGCCGAAGAGCCGTGCTAGCGTCGAGTGCCATGACCGTCGTGACGCGTTTCGCGCCATCCCCGACCGGCCGGCTGCATCGCGGCCACGCCTATGCGGCGCTGTTCGCGCAGGCCGCGGCGCGCCGGGCCGGCGGGCGCTTCCTGCTGCGCATCGAGGACATCGACGCCGGACGCTGCCGGCCGGGCTTCGACGACGCCATCCGCGCCGATCTCGCCTGGCTCGGGCTGACCTGGGAGGAACCCGTCCGGCGCCAATCCGAGCACATGGCGGATTACCGCGCCGCGCTGGCGCGGCTCGACGCGCGTGGCGTGCTCTATCCCTGCTTCTGCACGCGCAAGGACATCGCCGCCGAAATCGCGCGCGCCGGCGCGGCGCCGCACGGCCCCGACGGCCCGCCCTATCCGGGG
>JBIKXN010000019.1:0-17471 GCA_044355765.1 Alphaproteobacteria bacterium | reverse complement strand
TGCCCCCGCGCGTCGCCATGCGACCCCGCGCAGGCCAGCAGCGCGCCGCCAAGGCAGAGCGCAGATCGTATGCCGGTTCTCGTCTTCGCAGTCATGCCGTCCGGTCCCTCGCTCGCGTCCAGACCGGCCCCGCATTGGGACCGGCTTGCGTTGACATGACCGATGCGGATGGAATGAGGGCGCGACGACGGTTCCCTTGACCGCCATAGCCAACCTCCGGCGCGTACGGCACCGGCGACGTCCCCTCCCCACGCGGGCCGCCGAGCGATCTCCGCTCCGCGTCCTGCGCATCGGACCCGATGTCACCGCTGCGTTCGCTCGCTCCGTATGGGGATCCCCGCCCACCGGTTGGGTGACTGTGCAGGCAGGTCTCCTGGCTCGCGGGTCGCTGTCATTGCGTCCGGCCTTCCCAGTTTCCCAGTGGCCAAGTTGGACGCGGACTCGCCGCTTACAGTTGCGGGGGCAGCCCGGGCTTTGGCCTTTGCGAGGCCTGACCCGGTTCCCTCTTTCCTCCCCGGGTGCGACCGGGGAACCAGCACATGGCCGAACGATCCACCGCCGCGTCATCGCCAGTCAAGCGCGATTCCCGCTGCTCGGCCACAACGGCCCCTTGCCGATGGCCGCGCGGTTTGCCATGCCGCTCCCATGGAACCCCTGTTCACGGTCGCGTGCACCCAGCCCTGGCTGGTGGCGAGTTTTGCGGCGCCGCAGCGCATGGCGAGTTGGTCGATCAACCGGCCCGGGATCGTGGATGCGCGGCGCGTCGCGTGGCTCGAAGTGCGCGACGCAGACCTGCCGCCCGAACTCGATCCGCTGGCGCTGTTGCATGCGCGGCTCGATGCGGCGGACCTCGCCGACGCGGTTGCCCTGATGACATCGCGCGACGTGCGTCGCCACCGCCTGGTCGAAACGCATGTCGACGGGATCCGCTCCCAGGCGCTCGCCACCGTGGGCCTCACCAACGGCGTCGCCTTCGCTGCCGATGGCTCCGTCGAGGCGCGGCGACCGCGACCGCGCGTGGGAACGATCAACCTCCTGCTGGCGCTGTCCTGCCGCCTCGCCGACCCTGCCCTGCTCGAAGCGCTGTCGATCGCGGCGACCGCGCGCACGGCGGCGTTGCTCGTCGAAGACGGCACGGTCGCCGCGACCGGCACCGACTGCATCGTCCTTGCCTGCCCGTCGTCGGGACCAGGACATGGCCAGCCCTATGCCGGACTTCATACCGCGGCCGGAAGAAGCCTCGCCCAGGCCGCCTATCGCGCGGTTCGCGCCGCGCGCCAGGACTGGGAGGTCGAATTCGGCTGCACGAAAAGCCCGTCATAAGGTCGGGCGGCCAGCGGCGCGCGCTGCGGGGAAATGGTGCCCAGGGCCGGAATCGAACCAGCGACACTGCGATTTTCAGTCGCATGCTCTACCAACTGAGCTACCTGGGCACGGCGCTCGTCGCGGGACCGCGCTTATAGACAAACGGCTCCACCCTGTCCACCGCGCCGCGCGCGTCTCGGACGTTTCCCGGCTTCGGCCGCGCGCGGCGGCGGGGTGGCCGGAACGCACGGAAGAACCAGTCCAGGCGAAGGCTCCGGTCGATCCTGTGCGGTCCGAGCGCGGCTGTATGGATCGCCCGGCCGTGCAGCATCGCCTTGATCGCATGCGCGGCGCGCGAGGTCCTGTCATCCCCCACGCGCTTCGCGCGTGGGGGAGGTGGAGGTCGGGTCAGAGGATGGCGAGCGGGCTCGGCCCGGCCGGCGGCGGGAAGGCGGCGTCGAGCTCGGCAAGATCGGCGCGCGACAGCACGAGATCCGCCGCCTTGCGGTTTTCGCGCACATGGGCGACCCGCCCCGCCTTGGGAATCGCGAGCACGCCGTCCTGCGTCAGCAGCCAGGCGAGCGCCACCTGCGCCGCGCTGGCATCCAGGCGCCGGGCGACGCGCTGCAGCGCGGGATGGCGAAGCAGCTCGCCCTGTCCGAGCGGTGTGTAGGCCATCAGCGGAACGCCCTGCGCGCGACACCACGGCAGCAGATCCCATTCGATACCGCGTTCGCCGAGATTGTAGAGGACCTGGTTGGTTGCGATCCCGGCGCCCCCTGGGCGCGACCAGAAACGACCGATGCCGCGGGCGTCGAAATTGCTGATCCCGTAGTCGAGGATCTTGCCCTCGTCCTTGAGGCGCAGGAACGCGTCGATCGTCTCGTCGAGCGGCACCGAACCCGGCCAGTGAAGCAGATAGAGGTCGACGCGGTCCGTACGCAGCCGCCGCAGGCTGCGCGCGCAGGCCTCGGCCATGCGGTTGCGCGACGCGTTCTGCGGATAGCATTTGGTGACCAGGAAGACCTGATCGCGCCGCCCCTGTATCGCCTCGCCGACGATTTCCTCCACCGCCCCTTCGCCATACATCTCGGCGGTGTCGACGACGGTCATGCCCAGGTCGACGCCGAGCCGAAGCGCCTCGATCGCCTCGCGACGCCCCGCCCCGGCCTCCGCCATCTGCCACGTGCCCTGCCCCAGCGCCGGCACGCGCTTTGCGGAAGGGAATTCGACGCTCTTCATGTTCCTTCCCCTTCGTTCTCCGCCCTGTCCCCGTCCTCTTCCGCCTCCGTCGGCTCGCCGGCGATCCTGTACGCCCCTACGAGCCAGCGCCGCAGATCGTCGTCCTTGCACCGCACAGAGCAGAACGGCGCTGTGGCCGCGGTCGCGGGCCGGGCGCAGATCGGGCAGGGCGCGCGGGTGTTCATCGCTCGTCGAGGTCCTCGCTGCGCCGCATCTCGTACAATCCGCCGCGCGTCCATCCGAGCAATCCGATGCGGCGTCGATCGATCGCCGTGGCGGACGCGAGCGTTTCCGCGACGCGGCGGCGCGAGGCCTCGCCGGTGCGCAGGAAATCCACGATGATCGTCCCACGCAGGTCGCGCAGACGCAGTTGACGCGCGATCTCGCGGGCCGCCCGCAGATTGACGTCCGCGGGATCGCCCGATCCCGCCCCGTCGACATCGATCGCGGCCAGCGCGCGCGTCCGCTCGATCGCGAGGCTGCCGCCGCCCGGCAAGTCGACCACCGGCGCTTGGGCGGCGCCAAGCTGGGTCGCGACGTCGCAGATGTCGAAAGGCTGCGCCACGTCTTCGATCCCTGCGTCAACGCCCAGGGACGCAAGGTCGAGCGCCACGCGTCTGTCCGCGACCAGGACTCGCCCCGGGCGGGCGCGCAACAGCGGCAACGCCGCGCGGCAGGCGGCGCTCTGGGCATGGAGCAGCACCGGCGCGCGCAGGCGCGCCGCATCCGCCGCGATCCTGTTCCACAGCGCCGCCAGACGCGCGCATTCGGCGCCCACGCGCGCCGGATCGGCGTCGGTCGCGGCGCTGCGCGGCACGGCCACGACCGATTCCGGAAGCGCGCAGGCGGCGATCGCGGCAGATGCCGCAGTCGCGCCCGCCGGCGGCGGAGGACCGACCGACCGGCGCAGCACGACGAAATGACCGACCAGCGCGGGACGCGCGCGCACCCGGGCCGGCTTGCCGTCCCGGGCCGCCGCCGCGACCTGGACAAGCACCCCGTCGCCTTCGCGATACGTCGCGGACCGGAGATCGAACGCCGCCTCGGCGCCGCCGCCGAGCGTCACGAAGGCAAGGCCGAGATCGGCGCGCAACCGCGCGATCCGCGCCAGATGGATCGCACCCGGCTCATGCGCACCGTCGGCCGGCGCCCATGTCCAGTCGAGCAGTACGGCGTCGTCGAGCAGCGCGCCGGCGGTTCCGCCATCCCAGGCGGCGACGATCAGTTCGCGGCTCAAGCCCCGATCCCCGCGCCGCGCAGCATCTGCGCCGCCAGGTGGAGGTCGAGCCCGACGACGTTCGCATAGGAGCCCGACAGGAAGGGAACGAAGGCGGCGGCCGCACCCTGGATGGCATACCCGCCCGCCTTGCCGCGCCACTCGCCGCCGTCGAGATAGGCCGAGCGTTCGGAGTCGCTCAGCCGCTTCATCCGCACGACGGTTGTCGACAGGCGCAGGATCGGTCGTCGGCCCGGCACGACGACGCAGATCGCGCCGAAGACGCGGTGGCGACGCCCGGAGAGCAGCGCGAGGCAGGATTGCGCGCTCGCGCGGTCCTCCGCCTTCGGCAGGATGCGGCGGCCGCAGCCCACCACGGTGTCGGCAGCCAGCACCACGGCATCGGGGAAGAGCGCGGCGACCGCGCGCGCCTTGGCGCCGGCGAGGCGCAGCGCGTGGGCGCGCGGGATCTCGCGCGCCAGCGGCGTCTCGTCGATGTCCGCGGGAGCGATCCGCGTCGGCTCGATGCCGATCTGGCGCAGCAGGTCGAGACGCCGCGGCGAGGCCGAGGCGAGCACCAGTTCGGGCACGATTCGCGACGGGCCGGCGGCAGGTGCCGGCACTTACTTGAACCGGAAGGTGATACGGCCCTTCGACAGGTCGTAGGGCGTCATCTCGACATTGACACGGTCGCCCGCGAGGACGCGTATCCGGTTCTTCCGCATCTTGCCCGAGGTGTGGGCGAGCACCTCGTGGCCGTTGTCGAGTTTCACGCGGAACATGGCGTTGGGCAGCAGTTCGTTGACCACGCCGGCGAACTCGATCAGGTCTTCTTTCGGCATTGCGTCTCCGTCGGACCGCGGCAATCCGCCCGCGGCATGGCATCGTCGGACGAGGATTTCGACCAAGCCCCGCGCGCCGGTCAAGAGGCGAGTCGCATCCGGACGTCGGTTTCGCCCGGAAATTCGGCCTCCGTCACAGATCAGGCACCGGCGCGGGCGGGAAACGCGACCGCAGCCGGCGCGCGAGCTGGTCGCGCACCGCGCGATACGACTCCAGGATCGCCTCGCGGCTGCCTTCGGTCAGCGACGGGTCGAAGCTGGGCCAGTATTCGACCTCGCAGGCCATGATGCGCGTCATCTCGACGGCCTTGTGCTGGGCCTCCGGCGACAGCGTCACCACGACGTCGAACGACGTGTCGGCCAGCTCCGCGAAGGTCTTCGCAGTGTGGCCGGCGATGTCGATCCCCAGCTCGCGCATGACCGCGACCGCGAAGGGGTCGACGGGAAGGCCCCGCACGCCGACGGAGTCGACGTAGATGCGCCGGCCATGGAGCTGCTTCATCAGGCCCTCCGCCATCGGCGAGCGGATCGCGTTCCAGCTGCAGGCGAACAGGACGCTGCCGGGCAGATGCGAGTGCGGCACGCCCCTAGCGCTCCTCGCCGCGCGTCGGGCGCATGTGCAGGACGCAGACGAGCGTGAACAGCCGCCGCGCCGTCCCGCCATCGACCTCGACGCGATCCGCCAGGCGTGCGCGCAGCATCTCCGCCCCCTCGTCGTGCAGCGCCCGCCGCGCCATGTCGATCGCCTCGATGCGGCCGGGACCTGCATGCTTTATCGCATCGTAGTAGCTCTCGCAGACGACGAAGTAATCCCGCACCACGCGCCGGAAGGGCAGCAGCGGCAGCAGCAGCCGCGGCGGCGGCGGTCCCTCCCGCGGCGCGATGTCGAATGCCAGCCGCCCCTCCTCGACCGACAGCGTCAGCGCATAGGGCCCACCGCTATGGCCGACCGGGGCGAAGCGGTTGGCGTCGAGCAGGTCGGCGATCGCTACCGCGCGCTCGTGCTCGACCTCGGGGCTGCGGCGCAGGACCGTGCGCTCGTCGAGCTCGATGCGCAGGATGCGGTCGCGGTCACCCGACATGCGGCTGGCCGCGTCAGCGCCGCCGCCCGAGCCGCACCGACAGCGAGCGCGCGTGGGCGCTCAGGCCCTCCGCCTCGGCGAGCTCGATCGCAGGCCCCGCGATGCCGGCCAGCGCGCCGGAATCGGCGCCGATCAGCGTCGTGCGCTTCATGAAGTCGAGGACCCCGAGACCCGAGGCGAAGCGCGACGTGCGCGACGTCGGCAGGACATGGCTCGGACCGGCCACGTAGTCGCCCAGAGCCTCCGGGGCGTGGCGGCCGAGGAAGATCGCGCCGGCGTGGCGGATGCGCGACGCCAGCGCGTCCGGATCGGCCACCGCCAACTGCAGATGCTCGGGCGCGAGCATGTCGATCAGCGGCGCAGCATCGCGCAGGCGGCGCACCACGACGATCGCGCCGTGATCGCGCCATGACGCGGCGGCCACCTCGCGCCGCGGCAGGGTGGCCAGCAGCGCGTCGATCGCGGCCTCCACGCGCGCGGCGAAGACCGGATCGTCGGTGACGAGGATGGCCTGCGCCATCGGATCGTGCTCGGCCTGCGCCATGAGATCGGCGGCGATCCAGGCCGGATCGTTGGCGCCGTCGGCGACCACCACTACCTCGGACGGTCCGGCGATCGCGTCGATCCCTACCCGCCCGAAGACCAGACGCTTGGCCGCCGCGACATAGGCGTTGCCCGGCCCGACGACCTTGTCGACCGGAGCGATCGAGCGCGTCCCATAGGCGAGCGCCGCGACCGCCTGGGCGCCGCCGACGCGGTGGATCTCGTCGATGCCGACGAGACGCGCCGCGGCGAGAACCATCGGATCGATGGCGCCGCGCGGCGTCGGCACGGTCATCGCAATGCGTTCGACGCCCGCGACCTTCGCAGGAACCGCGTTCATGAGCACCGACGACGGATAGGCGTTGCGCCCGCCGGGCACGTAGATGCCGACCGAGTCGATCGCCGTCCAGCGCCAGCCCAGACGGATGCCCGCACCGTCGGTCCAAGCCGCGTCGCCGGGAAGCTGCCGGCGGTGGAAATCCTCGATGCGCGCCGCGGCGAGCTCGAGCGCCTTGCGCGCGGCGGCAGGCACCGCGCGCCACGCCGCCGCGATGTCGCGCGCCGGCACGCGCAGGCCGCGCCGGCCCGGCGCCACGCCGTCGAAGCGACGCGTATAGGCGAAGAGCGCGGTGTCGCCGCGCCTGCGCACGTCTTCGACGATGGCGGCAGCGACGGAGTCGACGCGGTCCATGGTCTCGCGCGCGGAGGCGACCAGGGCCTCGAAGGCGGCCGCGAAACCGCGCGCGCCAGCGATCAGCCTAAGCGGCACGGGCGACCTCCGCGATGCGGTCGATCCAGGGCGCCACCTGCGGATGGCGCGTCTTGAGCGCAGCGCGATTGACGATCAGCCGCGAGGTGATGTCGGCGATGCGCTCGATCTCGACCAGGCCGTTGGCCTTCAGCGTGGCGCCGGTCGACACCAGGTCGACGATGCGCGTACACAGCCCGAGCGCGGGCGCGAGTTCGATCGCGCCCGAAAGCCGGATGCATTCCGCCTGGATCCCGTGCAGCGCGAAATGGCGCCGGGCGATGTTCGGGTACTTGGTCGCCACCACGACATGGCTCCAGCGACGCGCGTCGTCGCGGCCAAGCTCCGCCGCCGGAGCCGCGACGGCGACGCGGCAGCGGCCGATCCCAAGATCGAGCGGCGCGTAGATCTCGTCGTAATCGAATTCCATCAGCACGTCGTTGCCGGCGATGCCGACATGCGCCGCGCCGAAGGCGACATAGGTCGCCACGTCGAAGGCGCGCGTGCGGACGATGTCGATGTCCGGCTCGCTGGTCGCGAAGCGCAGCTGGCGCGCGCCCGGATCGGCGAAGGCCGGCTCGGGGGTGATCCCGGCGCGCGCCAGGAGCGGCAGCACCTCGGTCAGGATCCGCCCGTTCGGCAGGGCGAGGACGAGCTTGTCGTTGGCTGGCAAAGGGGGAAACCGTGCGTCGGGAAGGCGGGGTCGGGCGCGTCGGGCTGGCCGCGCGCCGGCCGGGCTTATAGCGCGCCGTCCCCGGGATGTCGCGGCCGCCACTGGGTCGGCCACGGATCGCCGACGTCGCTGAGGCGGCAGGTGATCCTGGCGCCTTCGAGCCGCAGGGCGGCGTCGCCGGCGAATTCCAATGTCACTGCGCCGGCTTCGACCCGCATGCTGAGCAGTTCGAGCATGCGCGCCCGATCGCGCGGATCGAGGCCACGCCGACGCACGGCCTCCACTCCGTCGAAGGCGATGCCGCAATTCACCCGCTCGTAGCCGCCCCCGCCATCGGCGAAGACGGCATCGCCCGTTCCGCGCGGCGGGAGGCCGGCAGGCATGTCCGCGGTCTCCGGGCAGTTCTCCCAGCGGAAACGGTTCACGACCAGGACGAACCTGCGCTCGCCCGGCAGGTACTCCATGTCCGACAGCGGCACGATCGCGTCCTGCAGGCACGCAGACACGATGTCGAGGTCCTCGGCGTCCTCGGCCCGCAGCTTCAGGGGTCCGCTCATCCCGGATCCTTCAATCTCTCGATATCGGCGCCGCAGGCGGCGAGCTTGGCCTCGAGCCGCTCGTAACCCCGGTCCAGATGGTAGACGCGATTCACCACGGTCTCGCCTTCGGCGGCAAGTCCCGCGATGACCAGGCTGACCGACGCCCGCAAATCGGTCGCCATGACCGGCGCGCCGGTCAGCCGGCGCACCCCGCGCACCATCGCCGACGATCCGTGCAGGTTGATGTTCGCGCCCATCCGGCGAAGCTCGGGGACATGCATGAACCGGTTCTCGAAGATCGTCTCGGTGATCATCGAGGCGCCCTGCGCGACCGAAAGCAGCGCCATCATCTGCGCCTGCAGGTCGGTGGCGAACCCGGGATAAGGCTCGGTCATCACGTCAACGCCGGCGATCGGCCCGTCGCGCCTCACCCGCATGCCGTCGGCCGTGGGCTCGACCGCGATGCCGCTTGCCCGCATCGCGGCGACGACGGCCTCCAGCAGATCGATGCGCGCGCCTGTCAGCTCGACGTCGCCGCCGGTGATCGCGGCTGCCATCGCATAGGTGCCGGTCTCGATACGGTCCGGGAGGATGGGGTGCGTGGCGGAGGAGAGCCGATCGACGCCGTGGATCGAGAGCCGGTCGCTGTCGATGCCTTCGATGCGCGCCCCCATCGCCACGAGGCAACGCGCGAGGTCGCCCACCTCCGGCTCGCGCGCAGCATTCCTGAGGACCGTGGTGCCACGCGCCAGCGTCGCCGCCATAAGCAGATTCTCGGTCGCGCCCACCGACACGAAGGGGAAGACGATCTCTGCACCGCGCAGGCCCTGCGGCGCCAGCGCGTCGACATAGCCTTCGCTCAGCTCGATGCGCGCCCCCATCGCCTCGAGCCCCTTGAGGTGGAGATCGACGGGGCGCGCGCCGATGGCGCAACCGCCCGGCAGCGACACGCGGGCCCTGCCCTCGCGCGCGACCAGCGGCCCCAGCACCAGGACCGAGGCGCGCATCTTGCGCACCAAGTCATAGGGGGCAGTCGTGCCGGCGATCCGCGGGCAGGCGAGACGCATCACGTCGCCGGTGCGCGTCACCTCGACGCCGAGCTGACCGAGCAGCGTCGCCAGGGTCGAGATGTCGGCGAGCGCGGGCATGTTCGACAGCGTGAGCGTGCCGTCGGTGAGCATCGCCGCCGCCATCAGGGGAAGCGCCGCGTTCTTGGCGCCACCCACGGCGATCCGGCCGTTCAGGCGCCGGCCGCCGCGTATCCTTATCCTGTCCATGCTCGGTCCCGTCCTGGAATTGATGCCCTCGGCGACGCCAGGAAAAGCGCGAAACACGGCATAGGTAAGGCCGACTCGCGGGCGCGACGGGTCGTGCCTTTTACTGCCGTCCGCAGATGCGGCTCAACGCCTCAGCGTGTCTCGTCGGCGGCAGATGTCGGCGCCGGGTTCTGGCCATCCAAGTGACCGTCCTCGGCCCGTGCCCGGGCCTGGGCCTTGCGACGGCGCAGATTGTCCCGCAGCGCCTGCGCCGCGCGGGCGGCGCGTTCGGCGGCGGCGGCGGCGGCGTGCGGCCCTAGGATCTGCTTCGCGCCCTTGTCCATGACCGTCATCCCAGCGGCGGATTGGCGTAGGAATGCCAGAGGAAATGCGCGGCGGCGCCGCGATAGGGTCGCCAGCCCTCGGTCAGCGTGCGCAACGCGGCCGGGGTCGGCGCCTCGTCGAGCCGCTTCAGGCGCTGGAACCCGACCCGCAGCGCCAGATCGCCGGCGGGGAAGGCGTCGCCTCGCCCGAGCGCGAACAGCAGATAGATCTCGGCGCTCCAGACCCCGATCCCCTTCACCGTGGTCAGCGCGTCGATGGCGTCGGCATCGCGCAGACGATGGATCCGCGCGAGATCGAGCGCGCCGCCGTCGAGGGCGGCGGCGAGCGCGCGAGCATAGGTCGTCTTCTGCCGCGAGAAGCCGCAGGCCCGCAGATCGGCGTCGCTGCGCGCGGCGAGCGTCGCCGGCGCGACCTCGCCGCCGAGCAGGTCCTCCAGCCGACGCCACATCGCCGCGGCCGCCTGGACCGAGACCTGCTGCCCGAGGATGATCCGCAGCAGCGTGGCGAAGCCGGGCGGACGATGCCGCCGCTCGGGCAAACCGATCCGCCGCAGCTCGCGCGCGACGTCGCGGTCGCGCGCGGCGAGCGCGGCCAGGTCGCGGGCGAGGACGAGGCGGGCCATGCGCGAGGGGTAGCAGAGACTCGACGGCGGCGCGAGCGCCGGTTGCGCTTGACCGCCGCCGGACAGGCGCGAAGATGGCGAATATGGGTGCCAGTTCCGACATCGCGATCGTCGGCGGCGGCGTGATGGGCAGCGCCACCGCCTTCTTCCTGCTCTCCGACCCGACCTTCGCCGGTCGGGTGACCGTGTTCGAGAAGGATCCCAGCTACCGCTTCGCCAGTTCCGCACTCTCCGCAAGCTCGATCCGCCAGCAATTCTCGACACCGCTCAACATTGCGCTGTCGCTTTACGGCATCGCGTTCCTGCGCGACGTCGAACGCCATCTGGCGCTGCCCGGCGAGCGCCTGTCGATCGGACTGCGCGAACCCGGCTATCTCGTGATGGCGACCGACGCCAACGCCGATCTGCTGCGGCGCAACGTGGCGCTGCAGCGCGCCAATGGCGCCGACACGACCGTGCTGTCGCCGACCGACATGAAGCGGCGCTTTCCCTGGATCGAGACGACCGGCGTGGCGGCGGCAGGGTTCGGTCTGACCGGCGAGGGCTCCTTCGACGGTCCTGCCCTGATGCAGGCGTTCCGGCGCAAGGCGATCTCGCTCGGCGCGCGCTACGTCGCCGCCGAGGTCTGCGGCATCGACACCGCCCCCGGCCGCATCGCGGCGCTGCGTCTGGCCGATGGCGCGCGCGTCGCGTGCGGAGAGATGGTCCTGGCGGCGGGACCGGGCTCGGGCGCGCTCGCGGCGCTGGCCGGGGTCGACCTGCCTGTGCGTCCGCGCAAGCGCTCCGTTTTCGTGTTCCGCTCGCCGGCTGTCCTGCCGGACTGCCCGCTGGTGATCGACACCAACGGCGTCTGGGTGCGGCCCGAGGGCGACGGCTTCCTGGCCGGCGTCTCGCCGCCGGCGCACGAGGACCCGGATGCTGATCCGACCGATTTCGAGATCGACCATCGCTTCTTCGACGATCCGATCTGGCCGACCATCGCCGCGCGCATCCCGGCCTTCGAGGAACTGAAGGTCACCGGCGGCTGGGCCGGGCATTACGAATACAACACGCTGGACCACAACGCGGTGATCGGCCCGCATCCGGAGATCGCCAATCTGCACTTCGTCACCGGCTTCTCGGGTCATGGAATGCAGCAGGCCGCGGCCGCCGGCCGCGCCGTCGCCGAACGGATCGTGCATGGCCGCTATCTGAACATCGACGCCGAGAGGTTCGGATACGCGCGCATCCGCGACCGGCGTCCCGTCCTCGAACTGAACATCATCTGATCGCCGCGCTTAGGCTTTGACGCTGCCGCGGCGAGCGGCCAAAGTCGCCGCCAACCAGGAGCAACGACACGATGACACCGCCGGACGGCGAACCCGCGATCGATCTCTCCCCGGCCATCGCCGACGAGGTCAAGACCACGACCTGCTACATGTGCGCCTGCCGCTGCGGCATCAAGGTTCACCTGCGCGACGGACGCATCCGCTACATCGAGGGCAACAAGCGCCATCCGGTGAATCGCGGCGTGCTCTGCGCCAAGGGCTCGGCCGGGATCATGCAGCAGAACTCGCCCGCCCGGCTGACGGCGCCGCTGTTGCGCGTCGGCGAACGCGGCGCCGGCGAGTTCAAGGAGATCTCCTGGGACGAGGCGCTCGGCCTCGCGACGCGCTGGCTCGGCGACATCCGCGCCAGCGATCCGCGCAAGCTCGCCTTCTTCACCGGGCGCGACCAGAGCCAGTCGTTCACCGGCTGGTGGGCGGCGCAGTTCGGCACGCCGAACTTCGCGGCGCATGGCGGGTTCTGTTCCGTCAACATGGCCGCGGCCGGTCTCTATTCGATCGGCGGCAGCTTCTGGGAGTTCGGCGAGCCCGACTGGGAACACGCGCGCTACCTGCTGATGTTCGGCGTCGCGGAAGACCACGATTCCAACCCGATCAAGATCGGGCTGTCGAAACTCAAGGCGCGCGGCGCCAAGTTCGTCTCGGTGAATCCGGTCCGCACCGGCTATTCGGCGGTCGCGGACGAGTGGATCGGCATCCGCCCCGGCACCGACGGGCTGATGGTGATGGCGCTGATCCACGAAATTCTCAAGGCCGATCGCATCGATCTCGACTTTCTCGCGCGCTACACCAACGCCACCTGGCTGGTGGTGCAGGAACCGGGCAGCGCCAATGACGGCCTGTTCGCGCGCGACGCCGCCGGCCGGCCGCTCGCCTGGGACGCCAAGCGCAACGCGGCGGTCTCGGCGCTCGACACGGGGATCAGCCCGCGCATCGCCGGGGAGGTTCACCTGCCCGAGTGGGGGCGCTGCGTCCCGGTCTTCCACCTCATCGCGGATCGCTATCTCGATGCCGCCTACGCGCCCGACGCGGTGGCGGCGCGCTGCGGCGTTCCCGCCGCGACGATCCGCCGGATCGCCGCCGAACTCGTCGACGCGGCCTTCGAGCAGAAGGTCGAGATCAACCAGCCCTGGACCGACTGGACCGGTCGCCGCCACGAGACGATGGTCGGCAGACCGGTGTCGTTCCACGCCATGCGCGGCATCTCGGCGCATTCAAACGGCTTCCAGACGTGCCGCGCGCTCCATGTCCTGCAGATGCTGCTGGGCGCAATCGACCGGCCCGGCAGCTGGCGCTACAAGGCGCCCTATCCCAAGCCGATGCCCGGCGGGCCGAAGCCCGCGGGCAAGACGGTGGCGCCGAACACGCCGCTGGGCGGCATGCCGCTGGGTTTCCCGCTGGCGCCCGAGGATCTGCTTGTGGACGCCGACGGCAAGGCGACGCGCATCGACAAGGCCTATAGCTGGGAAGCGCCGCTCTCGGCCCACGGCATGCTGCAGATGGTGATCGCCAACGCCCACGCCGGCGATCCCTATCCGATCGACACGCTGTTCATGTTCATGGCCAACATGTCGTGGAACTCGGCGATGAACAGCGCCGGAACGATGCGGATGCTGACCGATCGCGACGAAGGTGGCGGCTACCGCATCCCGCGCATCATCTACTCGGACGCGTATTTCTCGGAGATGGTCGCCTATGCCGACCTGATCCTGCCGGACACGACCTATCTCGAGCGCTGGGACTGCATCTCGCTGCTCGACCGCCCGATCGGTTCGGCCGAAGGTCCGGGCGACGCGATCCGCCAGCCGGTCGTCGCACCGGATCGCGACGTGCGGCCGTTCCAGGACGTCCTGCTCGACCTCGGCGCGCGGCTGCGCATGCCCGGCTTCGTCGACGGCGACGGGTTGCCGAAATATCCCGGCGGCTATTCCGACTACATCGTCAACCACGAGCGGCGGCCCGGCATCGGACCGCTTGCGGGCTGGCGCGGGACCGACGGCGGTTCGCCCGGCAAGGGGGCCGCCAATCCCGATCAGCTGCGCCGCTATGTCGAAAATGGCTGCTTCTGGCGGCACCACCTGCCCGCCGAGGCGCTCTACTTCAAATACGCCAACCGCGCCTATCTGGCGGAAGCGGTGAAGCTGGGTCTGATCGACAAACCGGACCCGATCGTGCTGCAGCTCTATGTGGAACCGCTGCAGCGCTTCCGTCTCGCCGCGCGCGGCCATGGGCTGATCCAGCCTCCCGAGGCGCAGCGCCAACGGGTCGAGCGGTACTGCGATCCCCTGCCCTTCTGGTACGTGCCTTTCGAGGAGGAGGCGGTCGATCCCGCGCTCTACCCCATGCATGCCGTGACGCAGCGTCCGATGGCGATGTATCACGCCTGGCACAGCCAGAACGCGTGGCTGCGCCAGATCCACGGCGAGAACCGGCTGTTCGTGAATCGCGCGACCGCGGCCACGCTCTCGATCGCCGACGACGACTGGGTCTGGATCGTGTCGCATCACGGCCGGGTCAAGGCCCAGGTGCGGCTGATGGAGGGCTGCAATCCCGACACGGCCTGGACATGGAACGCGATCGGCAAACGTGCCGGCGCCTGGAATCTCGACCCGGACGCGCGCGAGGCGTCGCACGGCTTCCTGCTCAACCACGCGATCTCGGAATTCCTGCCCGGCCCGGCGCGCGCGCCCAACGCCGATCCGGTCACCGGCCAGGCGGCCTGGTACGACCTGCGCATCCGGCTCGAGAAATGCGCGCCGGCCGAGGCCGGCGAGACGAGCCCGCGCCCACCCGCCGTCCCGTTGCCGCCCGGCATCGACCGCGCGCCCCGCATCCTGCGCTACGACGCGAGCAAGCCCCGATGACCAGCTACATCCCGCCTGCCGATGGGGCCCGCAAGCTCGGCCTCGTCATCGACCTCGACACCTGCGTCGGTTGTCATGCCTGCGCGGTGAACTGCAAGGAATGGAACACGTCGGGCCATTCGGCCCCGCTGACCGACCTTGCCCCCTATTCGCGCGACGCCACCGGGGTCTGGTTCAACCGCGTGCACGCCTTCGAGGCGGGGACCGGCCAAGACAGCCGCACGGTGCATTTCCCGCGCTCGTGCCTGCATTGCGAGGAGCCGGCCTGCGTCACGGTCTGCCCGACCGGCGCATCCTACAAGCGCGCCGAGGACGGGATCGTTCTGGTCAACCCCGACACCTGCATCGGCTGCAAGCTCTGCTCCTGGGCCTGCCCCTACGGCGCGCGGGAATTCGACGAGGAAGACGGCGTGATGAAGAAATGCACGCTGTGCATAGACAAGATCTACAACGAGACGCTCGCCGAGGAGGATCGGGTCCCGGCCTGTGTGTCGACCTGCCCCGCCAATGCCCGGCATTTCGGCGATCTCGGCGATCCCGGCTCCGCGGTCTCGCGCCTGGTCGCCGAACGCGGCGGCGTCGAATTGATGCCGGAACTCGGCTACAAGCCGGTCAACCGCTACCTGCCCCCGCGTCCCAAGAAGACAGGCGGATGCGGCGGCGGCGCGCGCGATGCGCTCGAACCCGCTTTCGACCCGGCGGCGATGCATCCGGCGCTGCGCTGGCTCGACCGCGTCCTGTCGCGCTGAGGGGCGGCACCGTGCATCCCGCGTTTTCGGTCATCGTATTCACCGTCGCCTCCGGCGCCGGCTATGGCCTGCTCGCCCTGATCGGGCTGCTCTTCGCCCTCGGCCAATTGCCGAGCCATCGCGGCTTCGGCTTCTGCGCCCTGGCTCTGGGCGCCCTGCTGGTCACCGGCGGCCTGCTGTCCTCGACCGCGCATCTCGGGCGGCCCGAGCGCGCCTGGCGGGCGATCACCCAGGTCCGCACCTCGTGGCTGAGCCGCGAAGGCGCGGCGGCGCTGGTCGCCTACCTGCCGCTCGCGGCGCTCGGCCTGGGCTGGATCGTCCTGGCGCGCGGCGACGGCCCTGTCGTGCTCGCGGCGCTGGCTCTGGCCTTGGCCGCGCTCGCCTGCGTCCATTGTACCGGCATGATCTATCGCTCGCTGAAACCGGTGCATCAATGGTGCAACCCGCATGTCGTGCCGGTCTATCACGTGCTCGCGCTCATGACCGGAGCCACGCTGCTGAACGCCCTGCTCCATGCCTGGGGGGACCCCTCGCGCCTGGTCGGCGTCCTGGCCATCGCGGCGGCCGGATCGGGCGCGGTGCTCAAGCGGCGCTACTGGCGCTTCGTCGACTCGTCGCCGGCAGCCTCGACCCCAGGCACGGCGACCGGCCTCGTCGGGGCCGGACCGGTGCGGCTGCTCGAACCGCCGCATACCGGCAGCAACTATCTGATGCGCGAGATGGGCTTCAAGGTCGCGCGCAAGCACGCGGCCAAGCTGCGCCGCCTCGCGCTGGGCGCGGGGTTCGCGGCGCCGCTCGCGCTGCTGCTCGCGGCCCTGGTCCTGCCGGGCCCGGCCGCAACCGCGGCGGCGATCCTCGCCGCCCTCAGCGCCATCGCCGGCGTGCTGGCGGAACGCTGGCTGTTCTTCGCCGAGGCGAAGCACACGGTGACGCTGTACTACGGCGCCGACGCCGCCTGACCCGCTGTATCCCTGAAGGGCTGGGTGAGCATCCGGTCGAGCCGAGCCTCTGCGGGATCGCGGAATTCGGCCAGACCGATGGTCATCCCGACCTGGCCGTCCGCAGGCGCAGCGCGATAGGTGCCGAACAGCCGGTCCCACCAGGGCAGGCAGAAGCCGAAATTCGAGTCCGTCTCGTCGCGCCGCCAGCTGTGATGAATGCGATGCATGTCCGGCGTGACGACGAACGCGCGCAGACGCGAGTCGGCGCGAGCCGGCAGGAACGCGTTGGCGTGGTTGAACGTGGCGCAGGCGTTGAGCAGAACCTCGAATACCAGCACCGCCGCCGCGGGCGCCCCGAGCGCCGCGATCACGGCGAACTTGATCGCCATGGACAGGCCGATCTCGATGGGATGGAACCGGGCGCCGGACGTGGCGTCCAGATCCGTGTCGGCGTGATGCATGCGGTGGAGACGCCACAGGAACGGCACGCGGTGGAAGACGACGTGCTGCGCCCAGATCGCGAGATCGAGCGCGACGATCGCGAACGGGACCGCGAACCAGGCCGGCGCGCCGAGCGCCGGGATCAGCCCCGTCCCCCTGGCCTCCAGGGCGCCGGCCCAGGCGACCGCGGTGACCGGGAAGACGACGCGCAGCAGCAGTGCGCCGGTCACCGCGGCGCCGAAATTGCCGGGCCAGCGGCGCAACCGGGTTGCCGAGCGCGCGCGTCTCGGCGCCACGGCCTCCCAGACCAGCATCGTCGCAAGGACCCCTGCGAAGGCGCCGAGGCGCAGAAGATCCTGGTAAGCCAGCAGTGTTCGCGTCATTCCGACACCCCGCCCCGGCATCCGCCACGCGGCCCGGCCGAGTGTTGCGCCGGTACCAGCGGTGTGGCATACCCCGACGCCGTCGCGGGGCGCAAGACGCCGCGCAGCGCCGGGTTGCCGCCGTAGCTCAGTGGTAGAGCACGTCCTTGGTAAGGACGGGGTCGAGTGTTCAATTCACTTCGGCGGCACCATTCTCCGCCAGACCGCGCCCGGATGCCCGCCCCGGCGCCCATCCCAGATCGCCCGTCCATCATCCATACGATGCATCTCGCCGGGTAGCCCGTGGATGCGCGAAGCGCGCGGATTTCTCTTGAAATTCTCACACAAGACAAAACAACCTTCCCCTTAACTGGGT
>JBIKXN010000276.1:0-5354 GCA_044355765.1 Alphaproteobacteria bacterium | reverse complement strand
GTGCGGGCCGAACGCGCTGCCGGTGACCAGATAGAACCGGTCCTGTTCCAGCCGCGTGATCGTCAGGTCGGCCTCGATGCCGCCGCGCGCGTTGAGGAACTGCGTGTAGACGATGCTGCCCGGCGGGCGGTCGAGATCGTTCGCCGCGACGCGCTGCAGCGCCGCGAGCGCGCCGGGTCCGTCGATCTCGACCTTGGTAAAGGACGACATGTCGATCAGCGCCGCGCGCTCGCGCACCGCGCGGTGCTCGGCGCCGACGGCGTCGAACCAGCCCGGGCGGCGGAAGCTCGGCCGCTCGATGGCGGCAGGATCGGCGCCCGGCGCGAACACGTTGGGCCGCTCCCAGCCGAACTTGCTGCCGTGGATCGCGCCGCGCGCGAGCAGGATGTCGTACAGCGGACCGGTGCGCGCCGGGCGCGCGCTCGACGGCTCGTGGCCGGGCCAGGCGATCGCGTAGTAGCTCGCATAGCTCTCGACGGCGCGGGCGTGCAGGAAGTCCGGCGCGGTGTGGATCTCGCCGAAGCGCAGCAGGTCGAAGGCGAAGAGGTTGAAGCCGGGATCGCCTTCGAGGATCCAGTTGGCCATCGCCTCGCCGGCGCCGCCGGCCGCGGCGATCCCCGAGGTGAAGCCGCAGGCGACAAAGACATTGTCCAGACCCGGCGCCTTGCCCATGATCGGCTCGCCGTCGGCGCTGATCGGGATCGGGCCGTTGATCATCGTCTTGATGCCGGTGTCGCCGAAGGCGGGCATGCGCGCGAGCGCCGCTTCGCCGATCGGCGCGAAGCGGTCGAAGTCTCCGGGCAGGAGTTCGGGGCCGAAATCGCGCGGAATGCCTCCGGCGCCGAACACCGGCGTGCTGTCCTCCCAGCCGCCGATCGCGAGACCGCCGACCTCGGGCTTGGCGTAGAAGCGGCCATCGGGATCGCGCATCGTCGGCAGATCCTCGGGCAGGCCCGCGATCTTCTCGGTCACCGCGTATTGATGTTCGAGCGCGCAGACCGGGATGCCGATGCCGGCCATGCTTCCGAACTCGGCGCCCCACATGCCGGTCGCGTTGACCACGGTCTCGCAGGCGATGACGCCGAGATCGGTCACGACATGCGTGACGCGGCGTCCCGCGCGCCGCAGCCCCTCGACGCGGACCCCTTCGCGGATGGCGGCGCCGCGCGCGCGCGCGCCGCGTGCCAGCGCCTGGGTCAGCGACGCCGGATCGACATAGCCGTCGGAGGGAACCCAGACCGCGCCGCGCAGATCGCGCGTCTCGAGCAGCGGGTGGAGACGGCGCGCCTCCGCCGGCGAGACCAGATGGACGTCGAACCCGAAGCCCTTGCCGATCGTCGCCGAACGCTTCAGCTCGTCCCAGCGCTCGTCGCTCGCCGCCAGGCGCAGGCTGCCGACGCCGTGCCAGCCGGTGGCCTGGCCGGTCTCGGCCTCCAGCCCGCGATAGAGCGCGACCGAACGCTGCATCAGCCGCGTCAGGTTCTTCGAGCTGCGCAGCTGCCCGACCAGTCCAGCGGCATGCCAGGTGGACCCATGGGTCAGCTGCCGCCGCTCGAGCAGCAGCACGTCGCGCGCGCCGCGCCGCGCAAGATGATAGGCGATCGCGCAGCCGATGGCGCCGCCGCCCACGACGACGATCGCGGCCTGTGCGGGAAGCGGGCGCGCCGTCACGTCGCCGCCGCCGCGCGAAGCTCGTCGAGATACCAGGCGACGAACTGCGCGACGTTGCGTTCCTTGACGGTCTCGAACGGACCCGGCCGATACCGGGCCGAACGAAGACCGCGCTGCACGTTCTCGCACAGCTCCCAATCCTGCTCGGAGGTCAGCCGCCAGAACGGCGTCAGCCCGTCGAGCGCGTAGTCCCGCCCCTCGCGCGCGGCGCCGTCGACCAGCCAGCAGACCCGGATCAGCGTCGTTTCGGGGCCGTCGGGCAGCAGCCGCGTCGTCACCGCATGGTCGCCCGAACCATGCATCCAGAAATTCGGGAAGGTCGTCGCGCGCAGCGTGCCCACATCGTGCGTGCGGTACCCGCCCATCACCGGCGCCACCGCCGCGCCGTCGAGGCTCTCGGTCACGAAGCCCGGCACCAGCGGCGTGCGGTTCACGCGCCACCACGCCGCCGTCATGTCCGAGGCCAGCGTCGGCGCCGCCAGTCCCATCGCGGCCCAGCGCGCGGCCTCGGCCTCGACGCGCGCGGCGATCTCGGCGGCGCGGCGCGGGTCGGTCAGATGGATGTCGTAGTTGGCGCGGATGTATTCGCGATGCGCGACCGGGCAATGCAGGCACTCCCGGTTGTTCTCGAACACCACCTTCCAGTTCGCGGCCACGCGATACTCGACGCTGTGCGCGATCCGCGCGCGCGCCAGGCCTTGCGGCTCCAGCCAGCTCGCATAGGCCGCGCGCATCGGCGCGATGTCCGGCGGATCGTCGGCGAGCGAGACGAAGACCAGCCCGCCGATCTCCTCCGTGCGATAGGCGCGCAAGCCGAGCTCGGTCGCGTCGACGCCATGGCCGCGCACGTCGCTCGCCAGGCGGCCGTCCAGGTCGTAGGTCCAGGCATGGTACGGACAGACCAGCCGATGCGCGCGCCCCGGACCGGGCTTGCAGATGCGCGAGCCGCGATGGCGGCAGACATTCGCGAAGCCGCGCACGATGCCGTCGCGACCGCGCACCAGCAGCAGCGGTTCGGAGCCGATCTCGAGCGCCAGCACGCAGCCCGGCTCGGGCAATTCGACGCCATGGGCGACGAACAGCCAGCGCCGGTGCCAGATCGCCGCCAGATCGGCCGCGGCGACCGCCGGATCCAGATAGAACTCCCTGTCGAGCGACCAGCCCGGACGCTGGCGCGCGACGAGACCGGCGAGACGCGCTTCTGCGTTCACGGCGCGGCGCGCTCCAGCCACGCGCGATACTCCGCCAGCGTCGCCGCATCCGGCGGATAGGCGCCCTCGATCGAGGCGCCCGCATCGACCTTGCGGCGCAGGAAGGCTTCCAGCCGGTCCTGTTCCGTCGCGTCGCGCATGACCTCCGCGGCGATTTCCTGCGGCACGACGACCACGCCATCGGCGTCGCCGACGACGAGGTCGCCGGGGAACACGGCGACCCCGCCGCAGGAGACGGGCAGCTGCGCGTCGATCGCCATCATGCTGGCGAAGCTGGGCGGCGCGGCGTTGCCGCGGGCGAACACCGCGAGATCCATGCGCGCCAGCTCGGCGACGTCGCGCATCGGTCCGTCGGACACGACGCCGCCGACGCCGCGCCGGACCAGCCGCGCGACCAGGATGTCGCCGAAGGTGCCGCTGACGTCGAGCCCATGGGTGTCGACGACGATCACGCTGCCGGGCGGCGCATGCTCGACCGCGCGGCGCTGCGGGTTGTCCGGCCGCGCCATGATCGCGGACGTCGCGAGGTCCTCGCGCGCCGGGATATAGCGCAGCGTATAGGCCGGGCCGCAGAGCCGCGCGGCATTCGCGTTGAGCGCCGCGACATGGGCGATCGCGCGCGTGCGCAGCCCGCGCTTGATCAGCTGCGCGCTCAGGCTTGCCGTCGATGCGGCGGCGATGTCCATGGCGTCCTCTTCTTCCCTTGCCGCGCGCGACGGCGTCGGCTCACTTCAGCATACCCGCGTCGCGATAGAACCGCTCGGCGCCCGGATGCAGCGGGATCCCGGCCCCCACCAGCGCGGTCTCCTTGCGGATCAGCCTTCCCTTCGGATGGCCCGCGTCGAGCAGCTTGCGCGTCGTGTCGTTCCACAGCGCGCCCACGATCGCGGCGACCAGATCGGCACCGATGCGCGCATCGGCCACCAACTGCGCGCCGACCGCGAGCGTCGGCGTCTCGGGCGTGCCCGGATAGGTCTCCGCTGGCACCGAATCGCGGGCGAAATACGGGAACTGCGCCAACAGCGCCTCGGCCGGAGCGCCGTCGACCGGCACCAGGTCGATCCCGCCGATGCTCGCCGCCAGTTCGGCGATCGCGCCGATCGGCCACCCGCCGACAACGAAGAACGCGTCGAGCGCGCCATCGCGCAGGCGATCCGCGGCGGGCCCCATCTTCAGGTACTCGGGCCGGATGTCGGCTTCGCCCAGGCCATGGGCCGCGAGCACGATGCGCGCGTCGATCAGCGTGCCCGAGCCGGGCTCGTCGAGCGATACGCGCTTGCCCGCGAGATCGGCGACCGAGCGGATGCCTGCGCCCCGACGCGTCACGACATGCACGCTCTCGGGATAGAGATTGGCGATCAGGCGCAACCCCTGGACGCGCGGCTGTCCGGCGAACAGCCCGGTGCCGCTCCACGCCCAATGCGCGACATCGGCCTGGGACAGGCCAGCCTCGAGATGCCCGGCGGCGATCGCGGCGATGTTGGCGAGCGAACCGTTCGATGCGACCGCGGTGGCCACCAACCCGCGCACGCCGCCGCCGCTTGCCTCCGAGATAGCGGTGGCGATCATGCCGCCGACCGGAAAATAGGTGCCGCCCAGACCCCCGGTGCCGATCCGGAAAAACTGCGGCTGGGCCATGGCGCCGCCGGACAGCGCCAGCGCGGCAGCCGCGCTCGAACGGATCAGGAAACGCCGCCGCATCGCATCCGTCCTCGCCGATCCGCCTGTCCGCCTCGCCGGCGATCATCGGGGGCGCGCGCGGAGCGATCAACGAATTTCGCGCCGCGCCGGATGGCGCGGCCGACGCGGCATCGGGCCGCCGCGCCCCGAGGCTTGACCGGGGGTGCGAACCAAACTAGAACGAAATTCGTCGTTTCGTATTTGTTCCTGTGGATGGAATTCCGGGGTGCCCGCGCCATGCTGACCCGCAAGCAATACGAGCTCCTGCTCTACATCAAGAAACACCTGGATTCGCATGGCGTTTCGCCGTCATTCGACGAGATGAAGGCGGCGCTGGCCCTGAAATCCAAATCCGGTATCCACCGCCTCGTCACCGGGCTGGAGGAACGCGGCTTCATCCGCCGCCTCGCCCATCGCGCCCGCGCGCTCGAGGTCGTGAAACTGCCCGAAAACCATCTCGCGGCGATGCATGGCGCCATGCCGATGCCGCGGGCCGCGGCCGGCGCGACCGCGCCGCCCGCGAATGCCGCCGGCTTCCAGCCGAATGTCATCCGCGGCGATTTCCGTCACGCCCTGGCCGGCGCGGTCGCGGCGGCCGAGGCCGCCGCGGTCTCCATCCCCCTCTATGGCCGGGTGGCCGCGGGCCAGCCCATCGAAGCGGTCCGGGAAAACGGCGAGGCCGTCGACGTGCCATCGGACATGCTGGGCCGCGGCGAGCATTTCGCCCTGACGGTCGCAGGCGACTCGATGATCGAGGCCGGCATCCACGACGGCGACACCGCGGTGGTCCGC
>JBIKXN010000275.1:0-5365 GCA_044355765.1 Alphaproteobacteria bacterium | reverse complement strand
GGCGATGCGCGCGCGTCTGGAGGAGGCGCTCGCGGCCGGCGCGATCGGCTTCTCGACCGGGTTGTTCTATCCGCCCGCGCGCCATGCGCCGACCGAGGAGGTGATCGCGCTCGCCGAGGTCGCGGCTGCGCACGCCACGCTCTACGCGACCCATATGCGCGACGAGGGCGATCGCGTGCTCGATGCGATCCGCGAGTCGGCGCGCATTGGCGCCGAGGCCGGATTGCCGGTGATCCTGTCGCATCACAAGGTCGCCGGCATCGCCAACCATGGCCGCTCCGCGGAGACGCTGGCGCTGATCGACGAGACGCGACGTCGCCAGCGTCTGGGCTTCGACGTCTATCCCTACGTGGCGGCGTCGACGGTGCTCAGCGCAGAGCGGGTGGGTGTGGCCTCGCGCACGCTGGTCACCTGGTCGAAGCGCGTTCCCGAAGCTTCGGGCCGCGATCTCGCCGACATCGCGCGCGAGTGGTCGATCACGCCCGCGGAAGCCGTGGCGCGCCTGCTGCCTGCCGGCGCCATCTATTTCATGATGTCCGAGGACGACGTGCGGCGCATCCTGCGCCATCCCGAGGCGATGATCGGATCCGATGGCCTGCCGCACGACGACCATCCGCATCCGCGTCTGTGGGGCAGCTTTCCGCGCGTGCTCGGGCATTACAGCCGCGAGCTGGCGCTGTTCCCGCTGGAGGAAGCGGTGCGCCGCATGACCGGTCTGACGGCCGCGCGCTTCGGGTTGCGCGATCGCGGCGCGATCCGGCCGGGGGCGTTCGCCGATCTGGTCGTCTTCGACCCGGCGTCGATCGTCGACCGCGCGAGCTTCGAAGCGCCCAGGAAACCCGCAGCCGGCGTGGAGACGGTGATGGTCAACGGCCGCACGATCTGGCGCGACGCGGCGCCGACCGGAGCGCGGCCCGGGCGGGCCCTGCGCCGCGGCGAGCTCGACGCGCCGATGCGCGACTGGCGCCCGGCGGCGTGATCGCCGCGCCGTGGCGCTTGCCGCCGGCGGGCGCCTCGTGCAGGAAATGCCGGATGCAGGCAAGGCGAAGGCAGGCAGGATGAGCTCGGACGAGACTTGGCGCTGGGACGCCGTCGCGATCGCAGCGGCGGTGCGGAGCCGACGGATCTCCAGCCGCGAGGCGACCGAGGCGCAGCTCGCGCGGATCGCGGCGGTCGATCCGGCCGTCAATGCCGTGGTCGACCGCATGGCCGAAGAGGCCCTGCGCGCGGCCGATGCCGCCGATGCCGCGGTGCGCAGAGGCGAGGCGACGGGGCCGCTGCATGGGGCGCCGGTGACCGTGAAGATCAACATCGACATGGCGGGTCGCCCGACGACCAACGGCGTCAAGGCTTTCGCCGACGGCCGCGCGCCGGCGGATTCGCCCGTGATCGCCAATTGGCGCGCGGCCGGGGCGATCGTCGTCGGCCGCACCAACACGCCGGCGTTTTCCTACCGCTGGTTCACCGAGAACGATCTGCACGGCGAGACCTTCAATCCCTGGGGCCGCCACATCACGCCGGGCGGCTCGTCGGGCGGCGCCTCGGCGGCGGTGGCGGCAGGAATGTCCGCGCTTTCCCACGGCAACGACTATGGCGGCTCGGTCCGCTACCCCGCCTATTGCACCGGCGTGTTCGGCATCAGGCCGAGTTTCGGGCGCGTGCCTGCCTTCCGCCCCTCGCTTGCCGAGGAACGGCCGCTGACCGGTCAGGTGATGGCGGTGCAGGGACCGCTCGCGCGCGGCGTCGCGGATCTTCGCGCCGGTCTCTGGGCGATGGCGGCGGGCGATGCGCGCGATCCCTGGTGGGTGCCCGCGCCGCAATGCGGGCCGGCTCCGGCGCGGCCGATACGGGTCGCCCGATTGCCGGCGCCCGGCGCTGCGCCGCAAGTGACAGCCGCGCTCGATCGCGCGCAGGCCTGGCTCGAGGACGCCGGCTACCGCGTCGATCAGCCGGCCGATGCGCCGTCGCCCGACGATGCGGCCGAGAACTGGCGCGCGCTGGTCGGCAACGAGTGGCGGTTGCTGGCCCAGGGCGACATCGAGACATACGGCGACGCCGGGGTGCGCAATGTCGTGCGCGCCATGACCGCGCTGATCGCGCCGCTCGACCACGCCGCCTATCTCAAGGCGCTGGCGCGGCGCACGACGCTGCTGCGCAGTTGGAGCGTGTTCCTCGAAAGCTGGCCGCTGGTCCTCTGCCCGGTTTCCGATTCGCCGCCGCTGCCGCCGGGCTTCGACCAGGGCGGGGTCGCGGCGGTGGAGACGCTGCTGCGCGCGCAGCGCTGGCAATATGCGTTCAACCTGCTCGGACTGCCGGCGATCGCCTGTCCGACCGGCGTGGAGGGGCGCACGCCCGCCGGCGTGCAGCTCGTCGCCGGACGCTTCCGCGAGGATCTGCTCTTCGACGCGGCCGACGTGTTCGAGGGGCGCTGCGGCCGGCTGACGCCGATCGATCCGGCGCCGTGATCGAGGGCCCGCGGAGCTGCCCATGCTGAAGGCCTTCCTCGCCTCGGCCGCCGGCACGCGGATCGTGTCGGCGCTCGCCGCCGCCTATGTCCGCGTCGTCCTCGCGACGACGTCGTGGCGGATCGAGGGCCGCGCGCATGCCGACGCGCTGCTCGCCCAAGGCGGGCCGGTCGTCGCCGCGTTCTGGCATGGCCGTCTCGGCGCCATGACCGGGCTCTGGGGCATCATCGGCGGCGGCCGCAGGCTCGCGGTGCTGAGCTCCATGCATCGCGACGGCAGGATCAGCGCGGCGACCATGCGTCGCTTCGGGCTCGAGGTGATCGACGGTTCGTCGCGGCGCGGCGGCTCGGACGGTCTGCGGCGGATGATCTCTTGGGTGCGCGGCGGCAGATGGGCTGCGATCACGCCGGACGGCCCGCGCGGTCCGCGCATGCGCGTACAACCGGGGCTGCTGATGATGGCGCGCATCGCCGGCGCGCCGGTCGTGCCCGTCGCCTTCTCGACCACGCGCGGGCGTCTGCTCGGCACCTGGGACAGGTTGCTGCTGCCGCTGCCCTTCGGCCGCGGCGTCTATGTCGTCGGCGCGCCGATCTTCCTGGCGCGCGATGCCGACGCGGCGACGGCCGAAAGCCAGCGGCTGGAGATCGAGGCGGCGCTGACCGCCGTCACCCGCGAGGCCGACCGCCTGTGCGGTCGCCAGACGCCGGATCCGGCGCAGCCGCGCTGAACGGGCGCGGCCGCGGCGCTCAGACCTCGTCCTCGCTGACGCCCGCGGACCACGGGCTCATCAGGTCGCCGATGCCCATGCGCGTCTCGCCGTCCTGCAGCACGATCTGGGGACAGGCATAGCTGGTGGGATAGGCGAGGTATTCGTGGGTCCGGGTCGGGAAGCGCGCGCGCAGCGCCGCCTGGATCTCCGGCGCCAGCCGCGGATCCATCGTCACCAGCTCGGGATCCGACACGTCGATGCGCGGATGATGCGCCGCCTGCTCGAGATCGAGCCCGTGGTCGATCAGGAAGGAGGAGATCTGGAACACGGCCGGCAGGATCTTGCGGCCGCCCGAGGCCCCGGCGGCGAACCAGCCGCGGCCGTCCCGCCGGGCGATCACCGGGCACATGTTGGTCAGCGGACGCTTGCCGGGCGCCATCGAATTGGGATGGCCGGGCCGGGGGTCGAACCACATCACGCCGTTGTTCATCAGCACGCCCGTTTCGGGCAGCACCAGCCGGCTGCCGAACAGCGACAGCAAGGTCTGCGTGATGGCGATCATGTTGCCGTGGCGGTCTACCGCGCTGAGATGCGTGGTGTGGGTCGCGGCGCCGGTGCCTTCGCCCATCCCGGCGAGCCGCTCGGCATAGGCGCGGCGCAGCGCGTCGGCATAGGCCACGAAGGCTTCGGCACCCGGGCCGCGCGGAACGCCGCCCGCGGGCAGGTTTTCCAGCACGCGCTTGAAGGTGGGCCCGGCGGTGAGGCCGCTGGCGAGCGACATCCGCGCTCCGCTCCAGGCGATGTCGATCGGGTCGCGCAGTTCGGCGCGACAGGCGCGAAGGTCCTCGGCGTCGATCGGCGCGCCGACGGCGCGGAAATCCGCGAGCAGGCGCCGTGCCAGCTCGCCCTCGTAGAAGTCGCGCGCGCCGGCGGCGGCGAGACGCTCGAGCGTGGCCGCGAGACCGGCGATCGCGACGCGCTTGAACGGGCCCGCGGCCGGGGTCACCGCCGGCAGCCCGTCGGGCAGGTAGATCGCCGCGGAGCTGGGATAGCGGCGCAGGATGGCGGCCTCGCCCGCGATCTTGAGCGTCGTCCACCAATCGGCGGGCAGGCCGGCGCGCGCATGGCCGACGGCGTCCTCGAACAGCTCGGCCCAGGGCCGGGCGCCCCAGGTCGCGTGGGCGAGGCGCCAGCCCTCGACGATCGACGGCACGACCATGGAGAGCGGCCCGTGCACGTTGCGGTCCTCGACGACGCCGGGCCAGCCGAACAGATCGGCAGCCTGGCTGCCGGACAGCGGATAGCGCGCGGGATCGAGGTTGCGCGACGCCACCGGGCCGCAGTCGAGCACATGCGTGCGGCCGGTTCTGGCGTCGAGCACCATCATGAAGCCGATACCGCCGAGGCCCGAGTTCCAGGGCTCCAGCGCGGCGAGGCAGGCGGCCGTCGCGATGGCGGCATCGATGGCGGTTCCCCCACGCTTGAGGATGGCGGCGCCCGCGCGCGCGGCGTGCATGTTCTGGCTGGCGACGACGCCGCCGCGGCCGCGCGCGACGGGCTTGCGGACGATCCAGTTCTGGACTTGCGGTTCGGTCATGTCGGGTCCTCAGGAAGGGCGCGCGAGCGCGAAGGGCGATGGGCAGAGATCGGTCGGCCCGGCCGAGATCGGATCGGCGACGAGCTTCCCGCCTCCACAGGCGAGCGTCCAGCCGAGCGGGCCGTGGCCGGCATTGACGAAAACGCCCTTGACGGGCGTCCCGCCGATGAAGGGCGTGTCCTCGTCGCCCTGATACCGCAGCGGCTTGCGCAGCACGCCGGGCGCGTTCCACAGGGCGGGCGGGTTGGGAACGACGAGGCCGCCATCGGCGACGCTCGCCTTCAGGCACGGCCCGTCTTGCCTTTCGACGACCGCCACTGCGTGCCCGGCGTCGCGCGGATGCCAGACCGACGCGATGCCGGCCATGTCGGCACCGATGACGGCGACTTGCATCGCCGCTCAGCCGGGCGGCGGAAAGACCGGCGGCATCGCACGCTCGTAGGCGCGCGCGATGCGCAGCACGATGGCCTCGCCATGCTGCGGGCCGACGATCTGCAGCCCGACCGGAAGGCCGTCGGCGGCGAATCCGCAGGGGATGGAGGCCGCAGGCTGTCCGGTCATGTTGAAGGGATAGGAGAACGGGCTCCAGTCCAT
>JBIKXN010000274.1:0-5398 GCA_044355765.1 Alphaproteobacteria bacterium | reverse complement strand
GCTGGCATCGACCGTCCCACCGGGGCGCGGCTGCTGACGCATTTCGTGCATGCCGCTCCGGCCCGGCTCTCGCACGCGCGCTTCGTCGCGCCGGCGCTCGAATGCGAACTCGCCTTCGAGATGGCCACCGACCTGCCGCCGCGCGCCGCGCCCTACGGCACCGACGAGGTCGTGGCGGCGGTCGCTGCGATGCGGCTGGCGATCGAGATTGCCGACACGCGCCTGCCGCCCAAGCCACCCACGCCGCTCAACGTCGCCGATGCCGGCGCCAACGGCGCCTTCGTCTTCGGCCCGGCGGTGGCGAGCTGGCGGTCGATCGATCGCGCCGCGATCGAGGTCGTGCTGCATGTCGACGGCTGCGAGGCCGCGCGCGGGACCGGCGCGGCGGTGCTCGGCGATCCGCTACGCGCGCTTGTCCTGCTGGCGAACAACCCGCCGCCGCACGGCCCCGGGCTGCGGCGCGGCGATTTCGTCACCACGGGCTCCCTGACCGGCATGACGCCGGTCGCGCCGGGCGCGTCGGCCGTGGCAGACTTCCTGTTCCTTGGAAAAGTCGAGGTGAGTTTCGCACCATGAAGAAAGCGAAGATCGAGGACGCAGCCCGGATCCTGGCCGAAGCCTGGCGCACGGGCACGCCACTCGCCGCGTTGCCGGAGGATTGCCGTCCCAAGACCGCCGCGGAGGCCTATGCGGTGCAGGATGCGGCCGCGGCCGCGCTCGCGCAGAAGGTCGTGGGCTGGAAGGTCGGCGCCACGGGCCAGATGGCGCGCAAGCTGCTCAAGACGCGCCTGCCCTTCGCCGGCCGCGTCTATGCCAGCCGCGTCCACAGGGATGGCGCGACGATCCCCTCCGGCGCGCATCCGATGCGAGGGCTCGAGGCCGAGATCGCCTTCCGGCTGGGCAAGGACCTGCCGCCGCGCGCGCGGCCCTACACGATGGCCGAGGTCAGGCGCGCCGTCGCGAGCGTTCATCCCGCGGTCGAGATCGTGTCGTCGCGCTGGACCGACTGGCTAGCGGTCGGCCTGCACTCGGTCGTCGCAGACCACGGCGCCAACGGCGCGCTGGTCGTCGGCCGTCCGCTCAGCGGCGGCACCGAACTCGATCTCGACCGGCTGGAGGTCGAGATGCGCGTCGACGGCGCCACTGTCGGCAAGGGTACCGGCGCGGCCGTCATCGGCGGGCCCCATGGCTCGCTGCTCTGGCTCGCCAATCTGCTGCGCCGGCGCGGCGGGCTGAAGGCAGGCGAATATGTCAGCACGGGCACCTGCACCGGGCTGGTCAAGGCGCCGGCTGGCGCCGCGGTCGTGGCGCTCTACGCCGGCAAGCCGCGCGTCTCGTTCCGCTTCGTCTGAGACGGCGGCGCAGCGTCACTCGACCCAGGCCAGCCGCAGGACGTTGGTCGCGCCGGGCGTGCCGAACGGCACGCCCGCCGTGATCACCACGCGGTCGCCGGCGCGCGCGAAGCCCTGTGCCTTGGCGAAATGGCATGCCTTGCTGACCATCTCCTCGAAGCTGCGCACGTCGGCGGTGACGACGGGATGCACACCCCAGGCCAGCGTCAGGCGGCGCGCCGTGGCGAGGCGCTCGGTCAGGCACAGGATCGGGACCTCGGGCCGCTCGCGCGCGGCGCGCAGCGTCGTCGAGCCCGAGGTCGTGTAGGTCACGATCGCGCCCGCGCCGACCGTATGCGCGACCTGGCGCGCCGCCGCGGTGATCGCGTCGGCGGCGGTGTGCTCGGGCTGGGCCTGCACGGCGTCCATGATCGGCCGGTAATGCGGGTCGTGCTCCACCGACTCGATGATGCGCTCCATGATGCCGACCGCCTCGACCGGATAGCGGCCCGACGCCGTCTCGGCGGAGAGCATCACCGCGTCGGCGCCGTCATAGACCGCGGTCGCGACGTCGGACGCCTCCGCGCGGGTGGGCGTCGGCGAGGAGATCATCGTCTCCAGCATCTGGGTGGCGACGATCACCGGCTTGCCGACGCGCCGCGACAGCCGCACGATGCGCTTCTGCGTGCCCGGCACCGTCTCGGGCGGCATCTCGACGCCCAGGTCGCCACGCGCCACCATCACCGCGTCGGCCAGATCGACGATTTCCTCCAGGCGCTGGATCGCCGACGGCTTCTCGAGCTTGGCCAGCACGCCCGCCCTGCCCTGCACCAGCCGGCGCGCCTCGGCGATGTCCTCGGGACGCTGCACGAAGCTGAGCGCCACCCAGTCGACGCCCAGTTCGAGCCCGAAGGCGAGATCGCGGCGGTCCTTCTCGGTCAGCGGCGAGATCGGCAGCAGGACGCCGGGCACGTTCACGCCCTTGCGGTCGGAGATGGTGCCGCCGGCGATCACGCGGCACGCCGCGAAATCGGGACCGTGCTCCTCGACACGCAGACGCAGCTTGCCATCGTCGACCAGCAGGTCGGCGCTGTCCGCGAGCGCGGCGAAGATCTCCGGATGGGGCAGATTGGCGCGCGCGGCGGTGCCCGGCGCCGGGTCGAGGTCGAGCCGGAACGCCGCCCCGGCCTCGAGGGTCGCGCGACCGGCCACGAAAGTGCCGACGCGCAGCTTCGGCCCCTGCAGATCGAGCAGGATCCCTATCGGATGGCCCAGTTCGCGTTCGACCTCGCGCAGCGCGGCATGCCGGGCGCGATGGTCCTCGTGCGTGCCGTGGCTGAAATTGAGCCGGAAGACGTCGGCACCCGCCTCGAAGAGACGGCGTATGGTCGCCGCGTCGGAGCTGGCGGGCCCGAGCGTTGCGACGATCTTGGTCGAGCACAGGCGCGGCATTGCGGTCTCTTTCAGTCGATGAGGATGGCGCGGAAGTCGTTGACGTTGGTCAGCGTCGGCCCGGTGACGACGAGATCGCCCAGGCGGTCGAAGACCGACCAGGAATCGTTGTCGTCCAACCGCGCGCGGGCGTCCATCCCGGCGGCGGCGATGCGCGCGAGCGTGTCGGGTCCGGCATGGGCGCCGGCGCTCGATTCGACGCCGTCGATGCCGTCGGTGTCGCCGGCGATCGCGTGGATGCCCGGCGCGCCGCCGAGCGCGATCGCGAGGGCGAGCAGGAATTCCGCGTTGCGGCCGCCGCGGCCGCCGCCGCGCACGGTCACGGTCGTCTCGCCGCCAGACAGCACGACGCAGGGCGGCGCGACCGGACCGCCGCCCGCGCGGATGGCGAGCGCGAGGGTCGCATGGTCGCGCCCGACCGCGCGCGCCTCGCCCTCGACCGCGTCGCCAAGAGAATGCGTCGCATAGCCGGCCGCCTGGGCCTCGGCGATGGCGCGGACGAGCGCCTGGGCGGGGCTGGCGGTCATGACGAACCGGGCCTGCGCGAAGGCGGGATCGCCGGGCTTGGGCGTCTCGTTCGACGGGTCGGCGAGCCGGGCCGCGATCTCGGCCGACGGCGCGATCGCGTATTTCGCCAGTACGGCGCGCGCCTGCTCCAGCGTCGTCGGATCGGGCACGGTCGGTCCCGAGCCGATGGTCGACGGATCGTCGCCGGGCACGTCCGAGATCGCGAGCGTCAGCACCGGCGCGGGCGCGGCGGCGGCGGCAAGCCGCCCGCCGGCGATGCGCGACAGATGCTTGCGCACGGTGTTCATCTCGCCGATGTTCGCGCCCGAACGCAGCAGGGCGCCGGTCAGCGCCCGGAACGCGTCGAGCCCGACGGGTTCCTGCGGCAGGGCCAGCAGCGCCGAACCGCCACCCGACATCAGCACCAGGACCAGGTCCTCGCGCGTCGCTTCGGCGGCGAGCGCCAGCATGCGCGCGGCGGCCTGCGGGGCGCGCGCGTCGGGCACCGGATGCGCGGCCTCGACGATCTCGATCCGGCGGCATGGCACGCCATGGCCGTCGCGGGTGACGACCAGCCCGCCGATGCGGCCGGCGTCGCCGTAATGCGCCTCGACCGCCGCCGCCATCGCGGCAGAAGCCTTGCCGGCGCCGAGCACGATCAAACGGCCGCGGGGCAGAGGCGGCAGATGCGGCGGAACGCAGAGGCGGGGCTGGGCGGCGGCGATGGCGGAGCGGAACAGGCGCTCGAGGAAGACACGCGGCTTCTCGGTCATGGGCCGACCGTAGCGAAGCGGAGGGCCGCGCGAAACCCTGGCGAGGGCGGCGGCGCGCGATGTGGCCATGCGGGCCGGGCGGATGCTAGTTTCCCGCCGCGCCGGCTCCGCCGGCTCCACAGCCCCGACGCCAGGGATGACAGCCGCCCCGATCGCCTCCCCCGAGCGCCGCTACGCCGTGCGGCGTCTGCTGCGCGAGCATGTGCGCCCGCATCTGCCCGAACTGGTCGTCGCGGTCGGCGCGATGATCGTCGCCGCGCTCGCCACCGCCGCCAATGCCTGGCTGATGGAGCCGGTGCTCGACAAGGTCTTCCTCGAGCGCCGCGCCGACCTGCTGTGGATAATCCCCGGCGCGGTCGTCTGCGCGGCCCTGGTCAAGAGCGCGGCGACCTATGGACAGTCGATCATCATGAGCCGCTACGGCCAGCGCGTGATCGCCGAGCTGCAGGCGGCGCTGTTCGCGCGGCTGATGGCGGCCGACCTGCAGTTCTTCCACGACAACCCTTCGGGCACGCTGATCGCGCGCTTCACCAACGACGTGCAGATGCTGCGCGGCGCCATCACCCAGGCGACCACCGGGCTGATCAAGGACGCGATCACGGCGCTGTGCCTGATCGGCGTCCTGTTCTGGCAGGACTGGCGGCTGGCGCTGGTGACGTTCTTCGTCTTTCCGCTGGCCCTGATCCCGGCGCGCTATCTGGGCCGGCGCATGCGCCGCGTCTCCACCGGCATGCAGGAGAGCACCGGCGAATTCGCGGCGCTGCTCGACGAGACGTTCCAGGGAGCGCGCCAGGTCAAGGCCTACGGCACCGAGGGGCTCGAGATCGTGCGCGCCGGCCGCTCCATCGAGCGCCTGCGCGTGCTGGCGACCAAGGCGGCCGCGACGCGCGCCGCGTCGCATCCGATCACCGAGGGCCTGTCGAGCCTCGCGATCGCCGCGGTGATCCTCTATGGCGGCCATCAGGTGATCTCCGGCGCGACCACGCCGGGATCCTTCTTCTCGTTCATCACCGCGCTGCTGCTCGCCTACCAGCCGATCCGCTCGCTCGCCAGCCTCAACGTCACGCTGCAGGAAGGGCTGTCCGCCGCGGTCCGCGTCTTCGCGATGCTCGACATGGAGCCCGCCATCCGCGACCGGCCGGGCGCCGTCGCGCTGCCGCGGCCGCGCGGCGAGATCGTCTTCGATGCCGTGCGCTTCGGCTATCCCGACGGCGTGCCGGTCTTCGACGGCCTCGACCTGCGCGTGGCGCCAGGCAGCACGGTCGCCTTCGTCGGCCCTTCGGGCGGCGGCAAGTCGACGCTGCTCAACCTGATTCCGCGCTTCTTCGACGTCGA
>JBIKXN010000018.1:0-17641 GCA_044355765.1 Alphaproteobacteria bacterium | reverse complement strand
GGTGTGGCGCAGTCTCAGGCGGGCGAGGGCCCTGCGACGCAGTCCGATGCCGCGCGGCGCGGCACGCTGCTGCACCGTCTGTTCGAGCTGCTGCCGGCGATGGCGAGCGGGCAGCGCGCCGAGGGCGCGCGGCGCATCGTCGCGCGGGCGGTGCCCGAACTGCCGCTACCGGAGCGCGAGGCTCTCGCCGCCGAGGCGATGGCGGTGCTCGACGCCTTCCCCGAGTTATTCGGGCCCGAGGCGCGCGCCGAGGTGCCGGTGATCGGAACCGTCGCCGGCCATGCGGTCGCGGGCCAGATCGACCGGCTGGTGATCCGGCCGGACGAGATCCTGATCGTCGACTTCAAGTCGAACCGCGCGCCGCCGGGCGCGGCAGAGGACGTGTCGACCGCCTATGCCGCCCAACTGGCGCTCTACCGCGCGCTGCTCGCTCCGCTCTATCCCGGCCGGGTCCTGCGCTGTCGCCTGATCTGGACGGCGACCGCCAGCGCCACCGACCTGCCCGCCGCGCTTCTCGACGCCGCCCTCGCGGCGCTCGGACCGGGATCCCGGCTCGCTTGACCGGGCGCGCAGCCGGTCCCTAGATTCCTGGTCCGGCAAGCCGTCGCGGCGCGCCACCCCCCAGCGAGGCCATGCGCATGAGCGCCACCGTCAAGATCTCCGACGCGTCCTTCGAGGCCGACGTCCTGAAAGCCGCCCAGCCCGTCCTGGTCGATTTCTGGGCCGAATGGTGCGGTCCGTGCCGCGCCATCGCGCCGGCGCTCGAGGAGATCGCCAAGGACCTGCAGGGCAAGGTCACCGTCGCCAAGATCAATATCGACGAGAACCCGGCGACCCCCATGAAGTACCGGGTCCAGGGCATCCCGACCCTGATGCTGTTCAAGAACGGCCAGGTCGCGGCGACCAAGGTCGGCAGCCTGCCCAAGGGCAAGCTCGTCGAGTGGATCAACTCGGTCGTCTGACCGGCACGCGGTCCGCCGTGTTCACGCCCGAAAAACTCGCCGCGCTGCGTGCGCGCTATGCCGACGCAGGCGGGGGCGACGTCCACGACCCGGAATTCCGCAAGGTCGCCGACATGCTGTTCGCCGGCACGGACCGGCGGCGCAAGCCCTATGCGGGGGTGAAGACCTTCCTGGACGCGCCCCATCGCGCCGAAATCGGCGGGCCGGCGGATCTGGCCGACCTGGACGCGGCGCTGATCGGCATCCCCATGGATCTGGGCGTCACCAACCGCAGCGGCGCGCGCTTCGGGCCGCGGGCGGTGCGCGGCATCGAGCGGATCGGCCCCTACAACCATGTCCAGCGCGTGGCGCCGACGGCGTCGCTGCGCGTCGCCGACATCGGTGACGTGCCCTTCGCCAGCCGCTTCGACCTGGAGCGGTCGATCGCCGACATCGAGGCCTTCTACGCCATGATCGCCGAGGCCCGCGTGGTGCCCTTCGGCGTCGGCGGCGACCACTCGGTGACCCATCCGATCCTGCGCGCGCTCGGGCGCGACCGGCCGGTCGGCATGGTCCATATCGACGCCCATTGCGACACCAGCGGGCCCTACGAAGGCGCGAAATTCCATCATGGCGGGCCCTTCCGCCAGGCCGTGCTCGACGGCGTGCTCGATCCCGAGCGCACGATCCAGATCGGCATCCGCGGCTCGGCCGAGTTCCTGTGGGAGTTTTCCTACGATTCGGGCATGACCGTGATCCACGCCGAGGAGGTCACCGAACTGGGCGTGCGCGCCGTGGTCGAGCGCGCCCGCGCGGTGGTCGGCGACGGCCCGGTCTATGTCTCCTTCGACGTCGACGGGCTCGACCCCGCCTTCGCGCCGGGCACGGGCACACCGGAGACGGGCGGCCTGTCGGCGCGCGAGGTTCTGGCGATCCTGCGCGGGCTCGCCGGGCTCGACATCGTCGGCGGCGACGTCGTCGAGGTGGCGCCGCAATACGATCCCAGCACCAACACGGCGCAGATCGCGGCGCAGGCGCTGTTCGAGATGCTGTCCTTGCTGGCGCTCAGGCGGCGCCAGGGCGGCGGCTGAGCCCCGCCCCGCGCGGCCCGCCGTTGCTGGCCGCGCCTCAGGCCGGGGCGTGTCGCCCGGTCGGCGCGCCGGCGAGCATCCGGGTCAGCACGGCGCAGACATAGTCGATCTCGCGGTCCGTCAGGCCGACGCCCGACGGCAGGCTGAAGCCCTGGGCCGAGAGCGCGGTCGTCGCCGGAAAAGCGCGACCGCCGCCATAGGCCGCATAGGGCGGCATCTCGTGCAGCGGATAGAACAGCGGCCGCGTGTCGATGCCCGCATCGCCGAGGCGCCGCATGATCTCGTCGCGCTCCATGCCCGTCGCCGAGGCGTCGACGATGACCGACACCATCCAGTAGCTGTTGCGCAGGCCCGGGATGCGGGCCGCCATCCCGATGCCGGGCAGCCCGGCCAGGCGGCGGCGATAGCGCCGCGCGATCGCCTGCTTGCGCAGCAGGAACCGCTCGGCCTGCTCGAGCTGGGCGCAGCCGATGGCGGCCTGCAGATTGGTCAGGCGATAATTGTAGCCGACCTCGTCGTGCCAGTAGCGCTTGGACGGATTCATCCCGTGGTCGCGCAGCCGGCGGGCGCGGCGCGCGGCCTCGGCGTCGCGGAACACCACCGCGCCGCCCTCGCCGGTCGTGATGACCTTGTTGGAGAAGAAGCTGAACGTCCCGGCATCGCCGATCGTGCCGCAGGCGCGCGCGCCGACGGCCGCGCCGATCGCCTCGGCCGCGTCCTCGATGATCCGCAGCCCGTGGCGCCGCGCGATGGCGCCGAGCGCGTCCATGTCGGCCGGCTGGCCGTAGAGATGCACGGGCATGATGGCGCGGGTGCGCGGGGTGATCGCGGCCTCGACCTTGGCCGGATCGATGTTCCAGGTGGTGCGGTCGACATCGACCAGCACCGGGGTCGCGCCGGCATGGATGACCGTGTTGATCGTCGCGGCGAAGGTCAGGTCGGGGACGATGACCTCGTCGCCGGGGCCGATCCCGTAGCCCAGCAGGGCGAGGTGGAGGGCGGCGGTGCCGTTGGAGCAGGACACGACATGCTCCGCCCCGGTCAGCGTGCGCAGCATGTCCTCGAACCGGCCGACGAAACTTCCCTGCGACGAGATCCAGTTCGTGGTCACGCACTGGGTGACGTATTCCAGCTCGCGCCCGCCGAGCACCGGTTCGGCGATCGGGATGCGGCGGCCCGAGGGCGGCGCGTCCAGCGCGTCCAGGTCGAGGTCGGGGCCGGTATTCAGGTCGGCCAGATCGATGGCCGGGCGGCCGGAATCGGGCGTCATGGGTGCTTCTCCCAGCAAGACACCGGTGCCGCCCCGGGGGCTAGGCTGCCGCGCGCCGGCGATCTTCTATTTGTCATGCGCTTATTGATCCCCACGCGGGGACAACGGTCAACCGATCGGTTTAATCCTGGCCGGCCGGTTTTTTTCAAGGGCCCGGCGGCGGCGCGGCGCCGTCGAGTCCCAGAAGGGACAACTGCCTGGAAATAATGAACTTTTCGTCGTAGAGCGCGCGGGCACGGGCGAGGCCGGCGGCGGCCATCCGGGCGCGCAGCCGCGGATCTTCGGCCAGGGTCCGCAGCGCGGCGGCCAGGGCGTCGGGCGCGGCCACCGGGACCAGCTCTCCGGTCTCGCCGGGGACGACCTCCTCGCGCGATCCGCGGATGTCGGTGGCGACCACAGGCAGCCCCGAGAGCATCGCCTCGATGATCGAGCGCGGCATGCCTTCGCGATGCGAGGGCAGGACGAAGATGTCCGCCGCCCGGAGCAATTCGGGCACGTCGGCGCGATAGCCCAGGAAGCGGATCCGCCCGGCGCGCCCCGGATCGGCCTCGACCGCGGCGATATCGGCGGCGATCGACCCGGCATGGTCGCTGGCAAGCCTCTCGCCGACGACCCAGAGATCGGCGTCGACATCGCGCATCGCCGCGAACAGCTCGGGATAGCCTTTCTCGGCGACCAGCCGTGCGACGCAGACGATGGCCGGCCGCGCCGAGGCCAGCCCCAGCCGGCCGCGCGCCGCTGCCCGCGCTTCCGGACCGGCGGCGGGAAAGAACCGCCCGGGGTCGCTGCCGTTGCCGATGGCGGCGATCAGGCCGCCGCGTCGGCACAGCCCCAGCCGCCGCGCGGTCGCCGCATCCTCCTCGGCCTGGGTGAACAGCACGTCGGTGAAGCGGCCGCCGAGCCATTCCAGCCCCGCGAACGCGGCCCGCGCGGGCAGCGCCATGCGCTCGTGGAAATAGAACCCGTGGGCCGTGTAGACGATCCGCTTCACGCCCCGTCGCGCCGCCGCCAGCCGCCCGATCAGCGCCGCGATCGGCGTATGGACATGGACCAGGTCGAAGCCCTCGCGCGCGAAAAGCGCCGAGGCGGCGCGATAGGCCCGCATATGCGCGCGCGGATCGAGCCGGCGCGCGAAGGGCAGGGTCTCCACCCGGAACCCCTCGGCGCGCACCGCGTCGGCCAGCGCGCCGGGCGCGCAGACGCCGACGACCTCGTGGCCGGCCGCGCGCTGCGCGCGCATCAGCGGCAGCAGGAAGTGGTAGAGGGTGAAATCGACCGCGCAGAGCTGGCAGATCTTCATGCCCGGCCGGTGTCCCGTGGCGGCGCCAGGGTCCTGGAAGCCGCGGCGATCATCCACAGCGCGCCCATCCACCAGGCCTGCCAGACGCCGTACCCCGTCATCAGCACCGCCAGCGCCGCGGTCAGCGCCGCCGCCATGCCGATGCGCGCGGCGCGATCGAGATCGGGCGCGCTCGCGCGCCGCGCGGCCAGCACCGCCGCCGCCGCGCCCAGCGCCGCGCCCAGCGCGCCCAGCTCCAGCCACAGCTGCAGCACGCCGTTATGCGGGTGCAGCGGCATCCGGCCGACGCCGGGCTGGATCTGGTCGTTGCCGCCGGGCATCGCGCGCGCCGTGTCGAGCCCCCAGCCGAGGATCGGCCGCTCCGCTATGCGCATGGCCGCGAAGGACCAGATCTCCGCGCGATGCCAGATCGAGCCGCTGATCGTCCGCGCCGTGAAGCGCTCGTGGAAGGGGCCCCAATTGGGCAGCGCCGGCATGACCGCGACCCCGGCCGCGATCGCTGCGCACAGGACGATCCGCAGCACCGCCGCGCGCCACGCCGCCAGGATGGCGACCGGCAGCGCACAGGCCAGCGCCAGCAACGCCGCCATGCTGTCGAGCATGGGCAGGATCGCGATCGCCCAGGCCGGCAGCAGCCAGGCGCGGCGCCAGCCATGGCGCTGCGCCAGCACCGCTGCGGCCGGCCAGACCGCGATCGCGACCAGCGCCGCGGTGCGGTTGAGCTTGTGCGGGAAGAACCGCATGCCCAGCGCCTCGAGCACCAGACGCTGCGGCGTGTGGGTCCAGCCCAGGAAGCGCGGCACGCCCTCGACGGTGAGCACGAGCAGCGTCGCGACGACGCCGGCCAGCAGCGCCGTGCCGACGCGCGCGCGTCCCGCGCGGTCGAGGCTGTCCGCCGCGGTCAGCAGGCATAGTCCGCCGCCGGTATAGAGCGCCAGCGTCGCCCAGGACTTCACCGAATGCCCTGGATCGATCGCCCAGAGCAGCGACAGCCCGGCCCAGGCGAGCAGCGCCAGCGCCACGATCGCCGGTCCGCGCGGAACGCGGCGCCAGTCGCGCGCCATGGCCAGCGCCGCGATGGCGCACAGCCCGGCGAGCGCGAACAGCGGCAGGACGCCATTGACGATCGCCAGCGGCACGACCAGCGCCGCGGCGGCCTGCAGCGCGCCGACGCGCAGCCGGTCCGCGCGCGCGTCCATGTCAGGCCAGCGCCGCCTCGACCGCGGCGACGATGCGCGCGAGCGTCGCCGCGTCGAGATCGGCATGCATCGGCAGCGCCAGCACGCGCGCGCAGAGCGACTCGGCGACCGGCAGCGAGCCCGGACCGGCGCCGAACCGCGCATAGGCGCGCTGGAAATGCAGCGGCTTGGGGTAGTAGATCGCGGTCGGGACGCCGGCGGCGGCGAGCGCCGCCTTGACCGCGTCGCGCCGCGGCATCTCGACGACGTAGAGCGGCCAGGCGCTCTCGCTGCCCGGCCGGCGCGCCGGCCGGCGGACCGCGGCGGGCAGGCGCGCGTCGTAATGCGCGGCGACCGCGGCGCGGCGCTCCAGCTCCTGCGGATAGGCGGCGAGCTTCACCAGCAGGATCGCGGCCTGCAGCGTGTCCAGCCGCGCGTTGGTGCCGATGCGCTCGATCTCGTAGCGGTCGGCGTTGTTGGAGCCGTGGAAGCGCAGCGAGCGGTAGATCTCGGCGCGCGCCGGATCGTCGGTGAAGATCGCGCCGCCGTCGCCATAGGCGCCCAGCGGCTTGGCCGGAAAGAAACTGGTGCCGGTGACCGGCGCCAGCGTGCCGACGCGCCGTCCCTGGCGCGTGGCGCCGAAGCTCTGCGCGCCGTCGGCGAGCAGGAACAGGCCTTCGCGCGCGCAGATCCCGTCGAGCGCGGCATAGTCCGCCGGCAGACCGAACAGGTCGACCGCCACCACCGCGCGCGGCTTCAGCCGCCCCGCGCGCCGCGTCGCGGCGATCGCCGCCTCCAGCGCCGCGGGATCGATGTTGTAGGTCTCGCGGTCGACATCGACGAAGACCGGCTCGGCGCCGAGCGCCACGGGTACCTCGGCGGTCGCCGTGTAGGTGAAGGCCGGCAGGAACACGGCGTCCCCCGGACCGATCTCCTCGGCCATCATCGGCAGCCGCAGCGCCTCGGTGCCGCTGGCGACGGTCACCGTCTCGCGGCAGCCGCAATAGGCCGACAGCGCGGCCTCGAGTTCGGCGACTTCGGGGCCGAGGATGAAGCGGCCATGGTCCAGGACACGCTGGATCCGCGCGTCGATCTCGGGCTTGAGGCGCCGGTACTGCGCCTGCAGGTCGATGAAGGGCAGGGGGGTCGTCATCGCCGCGGCGCTATACAGGATCGCGCCGCACCGCGCCATCGCCGCGTGGGGGAGGCCGGGAGGGCCGGCCGGTTCAGACCAGCAGCCGCCAGCGCCGGCGCCAGCACTGGAACATCAGCACGCCCCAGAGCTGATACTGCAGGTTGCGCGCGCCCGAGAGATGCTCGGTCCAGGCGGCGCGGATCGTCGCCGCGTCGAGCAGGCCGTCGGCGCGCAGCAGCCGCGGATCGAGCAGGTCCTCGGCCCAGTCGCGCAGCGGCCCGCGCAGCCATGCCCCGATCGGCATCGCGAAGCCCGATTTCGGCCGGTCGACCAGGTTGCGCGGCACATGCCGGTACAGGACCTGGCGCAGCAGGTACTTGCCGCGCCCGTCGCGCCGTTTGAGCGCGTCGGGCAGGCGCAGCGCGAATTCGACCACGCGATGGTCCAGCAGCGGCACGCGCGCCTCCAGGCCCACCGCCATGCTGGCGCGATCGACCTTGGTCAGGATGTCGTCGGGCAGATAGGTGACGAAGTCGAGATATTGCAGCCGCTGCACGGGATCGGGGATCGCCTGCGGCAGGTCGCGGTCGTCGGCGGGATGCGGCAGGTCGGGCGCGTCGCGCACCAACGCGCCGGGGTCCTGCCATTGGCTGACCAGGCGGCGATAGAGTTCCTCGACCGTGCCGGCGGTGGCGATATGCGCCGCCTTGTGCAGCTTGTCGCCGGCCTGCGGCGTGCGCAGGCCGAAGCTGCCGAGCAGCCGGTCCCAGTGGCGCGGCGCCAGCGAACGCACGGCGCGCGCGGCCAGGCTGCGCATGCCGAGCGGGATCGCCGACATCTTCTGCCAGCGCGGCAGCGCGTCGTAGCGGTTGTAGCCCGCGAAGCCTTCGTCGCCGCCGTCGCCCGACAGCGCCACCTTCACGCTCTGCCGCGTCAGGCGCGAGACGAGGAAGGTCGGGATCTGCGAGGCGTCGGCGAAGGGCTCGTCGTAGATGTCGGCCATGAAGGGCACGACCGACATCGCGTCCTCCGGCGTCACGATCATCTCGGTGTGCTCGGTGCCAAGATGGCGCGCCACCGCCGCCGCGGCCGCGGATTCGTCGTAGGCGCGCACCGGAAAGCCGATGGTGAAGGTGCGTATCCTGCGCTCGCCGGCCAGCGACTGCATCAGCGCGACGACGGTCGAGGAATCGACGCCGCCCGACAGGAACGCGCCGACCGGCACGTCGGCCACCATCTGCAGGCGGACCGCGTCGGCGAGCAGCGCCTCGAGCATCTGCGAGCCGACGCGCGCGTCGATGCCGCTCAGCACCGGCCGCGCCGCCTCCTCGCGCGCGCTCCAGTAGCGGCCGCGCACGATGCCGCGGTCGGGCCGGATCACCGCCCAGCCGCCCGGCACCAGCTTCTCGACGTTGCGCCAGATCGTCGCCGGCGCGGGAACGTAGTTGAAGCGGAAGAACGCCTTGAGGGCGCCGCGGTCGAGGCGCGGCGACCACCCGGGATGCGGCACGAAGGCGCCGGGCTGCGAGGCGAACAGCCAGGACGCGCCCATCTGGGCCAGGTAGAGCGGCTTGATCCCCAGCCGGTCGCGGGCGAGCGACAGGGTCCGCTGCGCGCGGTCCCACAGCGCCAGCGCGAACATGCCGTTCAGCCGCCGCAGCGTCGGCAGGAACCCCCAATGGGCGAAGGCCTCGAGCACGACCTCGGTGTCGCTGCCGCCGCGGAAGGCGATGCCGCGGCCCTCGAGCTCCTCGCGCAGCGCCGCGAAGTTATAGGCCTCGCCGTTGAAGACCAGCACATAGCGCCCGTCCGCGGAGACCATCGGCTGATGCCCCGCCGCGGTCAGGTCGAGGATCGCGAGCCGCCGGAACCCGAACGCGATCCCCGCCTCGGCGTCGGTCCAGGTCCCACCGTCGTCCGGCCCGCGCGCGCGCAGCGCCTCCGCCATCCGGCCGACGAGATCGGCCATCGCATGGTTGGTCAGCTGCGGTTCGGTGTCGAGGAAGCCAGCGAAGCCGCACATTGGAGATCACGGCGTCGTCGTAGCCGGCACGACGCGGAGCATCGGCGGAGTGATGATCATCGCGGCGGGAACTGCCACCGCAAGTTCATCATAGCGAGCCTGCGGGTGCGCAATGTCGGTAAGGAGGATTGCGTCCCATGGCGCGGCTTGTACGAGGCCGCGCGCCACGACGAGACCGGCGAAACGGTCGGAATTGCGAGCCGGATCCAGGATGCCGACCAGTTCGATATCGTGATCCCGTGCGGCGATGGTCGCTATCTCGGCGAGTTCGCTCGCGCCGACCAGCAGGATGCGGCGATGGCCGGCCGCCACGGCGGCGCGCAGCGCCTCGTCGCATTCGGCGCGCGCGCGCCGGAAGAACCCGAAGGAATCGCGCAGGAAGGACTGGGTCAGCCGCGCCTTTTCGGCGAAGCCGCGCGGCGTCAGGTAATAGGCGTATCGCCGCGCCGGGGCCTCGCGCATCTTGATCAGGCCCTTGCGGGCGGCCCGGCGCAGATAGGCGTTGGTCAGGCCGAGCGCGATGCCCAGCCGCTGCGCGAGGCCGCGCTGCGTCTGCCTGCCATCGGACTCCAGCGCCACGAGCAGGTCGAGCGTCGCGCCGGCATCCTCGGCGCCGTCGCGCGCGGGACGGCCGTCGCGCGGATCGATGGGCTTGGCCTGCGGCATGGCCGTCTCGGTATAGCGTTCGAACGATGAACGTCAAGCTTCATGGCGGATCATGACCTTGCGCGGCAGCGTACATTGACGTTCACGCCTTGAACATGGCAGAACCGAGGCGGGTGCGCGGATCGGCCGCGCTCCCGACCGGACCGCCGAGGGAATGTCCGTGCCCAAGCCCATGACATATGCCCTGGTCGGCGCGGCCGGTTATGTCGCGCCGCGCCACATGAGGGCGATGAAGGCGACCGGCGGCGTCCTGCGCGTCGCCTACGACCCGCACGACGCGGTGGGGGTCATCGATCAGCATTTCCCGGAAGCCGAGTTCTTCACCGAGTTCGAGCGCTATGACCGTCATGTCAGCAAGCTCGCCATGGGCGGCGAGCCGATCGATCGCGTGGCCATCTGTTCGCCGAACTATCTGCACGACGCCCATGTCCGCCACGCGCTGCGCGCCGGTGCCGACGCGATCTGCGAGAAGCCGCTGGTCCTGAATCCCTGGAACCTCGACACGATCACCGACATCGAGTCGCGCACCGGCCGGCGGGTCGACACGATCCTGCAGTTGCGGCTCCACCCGTCGGTCGTCGCGCTTGCGCAACGCATCCGCGACGCGGGCGATCGCGGCCACGACGTGGAGCTGTGCTACGTGACGCCGCGCGGGCGCTGGTACCATCGCTCGTGGAAGGGCGACGTGGCGAAGTCCGGCGGCGTCGCTACGAATATCGGCGTCCATTTCTTCGACATGCTGGGCTTCGTGTTCGGCAAGGTCGGCGTCAGCGTCCTGCATCATGCCGACGCCGAGCGCGCGGCCGGCTATCTCGAGGCCGGCGGCGCCCGGGTGTCCTGGTTCCTGTCGATCGACCGGGCCGACCTGCCGCCAGGCGCGGGGAACACCTATCGGGCGGTGCGGGTGGACGGGGCGGATTTCGAATTCTCCGAGGGCTTCGCCGACCTTCATACGCGCTCCTACGAGGAGATCGCGGCCGGTCGCGGCTTCGGCATCGCCGAGGTTCGGCCCAGCATCGAGCTGGTCTCGGCCCTGCGGACGGCGACGCCGGCGCCCGGCCGCGGCCATGTCCATCCCCAGGCCCGCCGCCATGTCGGCCTCTGAGCTGCGCGAAGATCCGCGGTTCCCGGGCGCGCGGATCCACGAGAGCGCCTATGTCGACCAGGGCGCCGAGATCGGCGCGGGCACGCGGATCTGGCATTTCAGCCACATCCTGCCCGGGACGCGCATCGGCGCGCGCTGCTCCATAGGGCAGAACGCGATGATCGGCCCGAAGGTCGCGGTCGGCGACGGCTGCAAGATCCAGAACAATGTCAGCCTCTACGAGGGCGTCGAGCTCGAGGACGACGTGTTCTGCGGCCCGTCCTGCGTGTTCACGAACGTGATGAACCCGCGCGCCGCGATCGAGCGCAAGACCGAGTTCCGCGCCACCCGCGTGCGCCGCGGCGCCACGATCGGCGCCAACGCCACCATCGTGTGCGGCGTCGAACTCGGCGCGTGGTGCTTCGTCGCCGCGGGCGCCGTGGTGACGCGCGACGTCCCGGCCTTCGCGCTGATGGCCGGCGTGCCGGCGCGGCGCATCGGCTGGATGAGCCATGACGGCGAAAGGCTGGGTCCCGATCTCGTCTGTCCACGCTCCGGGCGGCGCTATCGCGCGTGCGGCAGGGATCGGCTCGAGGAGATCACGTGACGCGCACGCGTCGCGTTTCGGGAGAGTGACATGGACATGCGTGGCAAGAAACTCGTCGTCATCGGCGGCGCCGGGCTGATCGGGTCCCACACCGTCGACCTGCTGACGCGCCAGGATGTCGGCGAGATCGTGATCTACGACAACTTCGTGCGCGGAACCCATGAGAACCTGGCCGCGGCACTGAAGGATCCGCGGGTCCGGATCTTCGAGGCCGGTGGCGACATCGGCCAGGCGGACATCCTCGACGCCGCGATCAAGGGCGCCGACGGCGTGTTCCATTTCGCCGCGCTGTGGCTGCTGCAATGCCACGAATTTCCGCGCGCCGCCTTCGACGTGAACGTGCGCGGCATGTTCAACGTGCTCGAGGCCTGCGTCGCCAACAAGGTCGCGCGGCTGGTCTGGTCGTCCTCCGCCTCGGTCTATGGCGACGCGGTCGCCGAGCCGATGGAGGAGGATCACCCCTTCAACAACAAGAACTTCTACGGCGCGACCAAGATCGCGGGCGAGGCGATGGCGCGCGCCTTCCACCATCGCTACGGCCTGAACCATGTCGGCCTGCGCTACATGAACGTCTATGGTCCGCGCCAGGACTATCGCGGCGCCTATATCGCGGTGATCATGAAGATGCTCGACGCGATCGACCGTGGCGAGAGCCCGACGATCATGGGCGACGGCAGCGAAGCCTTCGACTTCGTGGCCGTCGAGGATTGCGCCAAGGCGAATGTCTGCGCGATGCGGTCGGCGGCCACGGACAGCTTCTACAACGTCGGCACGGGCAAGCGCACGTCGCTGAAGGAACTGGCCGAGAAGCTCCTCAACCTGACCGGTGCGAACCAGCCGATCCGCTACGCGCCGCGCAGCGCCGCGACCCTGGTGCGCAACCGCATCGGCAGCCCGCGCAAGGCCGCGGCCGAGATCGGCTTCGTCGCGGATCTCGATCTCGACGAGGGGCTGCGCCGGCTGATCGAGTGGCGACGGGCGCATATCGAGCAGGTGGCGCAGCGCCGCGCGAAGGCGGCAGACTGAGATGGGGACCGCATGACCGGCGCCCGGATCGATCCCGCCTTCTGGAAGGACAGGCGCGTCTTCCTGACCGGTCACACCGGATTCAAGGGCGCCTGGCTCTCGATCTGGCTCGCGCGGCTCGGCGCGCATGTCACCGGCCTCGCGCTGCCGCCGGAAACGCGACCCAGCCTGTTCGATCTCGCGCGGGTCGAGGAGCTTGTCGCCGCGAGCGTCCTCGCCGACATCCGCGATCCCGACGCGACGCGCGCGGCCATGCGCAGGGCGCGCCCGGATGTCGTGCTCCATCTGGCGGCGCAGTCGCTGGTGCGGCGCAGCTATGCCCGGCCGGTGGACAGTTTCGCGACCAATGTCATGGGCACCGTGCATGTCCTCGACGCGCTGCGCGACGCGCCCGAGGCGCGGGTCGCGGTCATGGTCACCACCGACAAGGTCTATGCCAACCGCGAATGGGTCTGGCCCTATCGCGAGGACGACCGGCTCGGCGGCCACGATCCCTACAGCGCGAGCAAGGCGGCGAGCGAACTGGCGATCGATTCCTACCGCGCGTCGTTCCTGGCCGCGCGGGGGATGCGCGTCGCCAGCGCGCGCGCGGGGAACGTGATCGGCGGCGGAGACTGGGCGGAAGACCGTCTGCTGCCGGATGCGATCCGCGCCTGGAGCCGGCGGAGCGCATTGGAGATCAGGCGGCCGGGCTCCGTGCGCCCCTGGCAGCACGTGATCGAGCCGCTCGCGTCCTATCTGGTCCTCGCCGAACGCCTCTGGCACGGAGCCGCGCCCGAGGGCGCCTATAATTTCGGGCCGGCGCCGCAATCGGCGGCCTCGGTGAGGGACGTCGTCGAGATCGCGCGCGGGGCCTGGGGCGAGGAAGCCGGCGTCGCGTGGGGCGATGCGGGACAGGGACCGCACGAGGCCGGGCTCCTCGTCCTGGAGACCGCGAAGGCGCGCGACGCGCTCGGGATATCTCCCCGGTGGGCGTTGCGCGAGGCGGTCGAGCGGAGCGTCGCGTGGTATCGGCGCGCCGCCGCGGGCGCGGACGCGCGCGATCTCTGTCTCGCGGACATCGCGGCGTTCGAGGCGGCGTCGTGAGCCCGGCGGCGCAGCGGCGCCTCGCGCTCGAACCGCTCGCTATCGCCGGCGTGGTCGCCGTCCGGCGCTTCTGGATCGGCGATTCTCGCGGTGCCTTCAGCCGGATCTTCTGCGCCGAGGAACTGGCGGCGGCGGGTTGGCTCTGGCCCGTGGCCCAGGCCAATCTCAGCCGCACCGCCAGGGCCGGCACGGTGCGCGGCATGCATGTCCAGGCGCCGCCACATGCCGAGGCCAAGCTGGTGATCTGCCTGCGGGGCAGGATCTGGGACGTCGCGCTGGACCTGCGCGCCGGATCGCCTGGCTTCCTGCGCTGGTGCGCGCAGGAACTTTCCGCCGAGAACGGGACCGCATTGCTGGTCCCGCCGGGCTGCGCGCATGGGTTCCAGGCCTTGAGCGACGATGTGGAACTGCTCTACCTCCACTCCGCGCCCTACGCGCCCGGCGCGGAAGCCGGCGTCAACCCGCTCGACGCCCGCGCCGCCATCGCATGGCCGCAGCCGATCGCGATCATGTCGGAAAAGGATCGTTCCATCCCGATGCTCGCCGCCGATTTTCCCGGATTGTCGCCATGAACTGCCGCCACTGCGCAGCGCCCCTGCGTCATGGATTCCTCGATCTCGGTTTCGCGCCGCCTTCGAACGCTTATCTGTCCGCCGCGGATCTGTCGCGGCCCGAGACGTATTTCCCGCTCCGCGTGAAGGTCTGCGGCCGATGCTGGCTGGTGCAGACCGAGGACTACGCGCGGGCCGACGAGCTCTTCGCCGGCGACTACGCGTATTTCTCCAGCACCTCGCGCGGCTGGCTGGAGCATGCCCGGCGCTACGCCGGCCATGTGACCGGCCTGCTGCAGCTTGGTCCGGCCAGCCATGTCGTCGAGATCGCGTCCAACGACGGCTATCTGCTGCGCAACTTCCTCGCCGCCGGCATCCCGTGCCTCGGGATCGAACCGACGGCGAGCACCGCGGCCGCGGCCGAAGCGCTGGGGATACCGGTCCTGCGCGAATTCTTCGGCGAAGACCTGGGGCGGCGGCTGGCGGCGCAGGGGCGGGCGGCCGATCTCGTGATCGGGAACAACGTCTATGCGCATGTTCCGGACATCGACGACTTCACCCGCGGCATCGCCGCGCTGCTGAAGCCCGACGGCGTGGTTACCCTCGAATTCCCGCATCTCCGGCGACTGATCGCGGGACGGCAGTTCGACACCGTCTACCACGAGCATTTCTCATATCTGTCGCTCGGAACCGTCGCCCGGATCTTCGCGGCGGCCGGCCTGCGCGTCTGGGATGTCGAGGAACTGCCGACGCATGGGGGCAGCCTCAGGGTCTATGGCTGCCACGCCGCGGCGCCGCGGCCGCAATCGCCGCGCGTCCAGGCGTTGCTGGAGGGCGAGCGCGAGGCCGGGCTGTTCCGGCTCGACACCTATCAAGGTTTCCAGGCAGCCGCCGACCGGATCAAGAACGACCTGCTCGCCTTCCTGATCGACCGCCGGCGCGCGGGCAGTCGGGTGGCGGCCTATGGCGCGGCGGCGAAGGGCAACACGCTGCTGAACTATGCCGGGGTCAAGCCGGACCTGGTCGAATTCGTCTGCGACGCGGCGGCCGCCAAGCAGGGCAAGTTCCTGCCGGGCAGCCATATCCCGATACGCCCGCCCGCCGCGCTGCGCGCCGACCGGCCCGACTGCCTCCTCGTCCTGCCCTGGAACATCGCCGGCGAGATCCGCGAGCAGCTGGCGGACCTCGCCGCCGCCGGCACCGAGTTCTTCGTCGCGGTGCCGGAGCTCAGGCGCCTGTGAACCGATCCGCCGGTCCTGTCGCCGCCGAACTCGGGACGGAGATCCGCGCACGCCGCAGCTGCGGTGTCGGCTTGACGTTCATGGCGTGAACACATAGTTTCGCGCCGTCTTTTTGGTCTTTCAGCCGTGCGTGAGATCCGGTCTCGCCGGCCCGCCGGTCTTTCGCGGGCATGGCGTGGCCGGACAGGCCGAGCCCGCCGCGCCGTACGGACGGGTCCGGCGGACGCCCGGTGTCCGGGAAGAACCACGACAACGAACCGCCTTCGTTGTCCGTCCTGCGTGGGCCCGACGGCGGGGGTCCGATCCTCCGAGGTGTCCTGATGTCATCCAATCCACCGCGGCGCATCGCCATCGCGCTGCCGTCCACCGGCGACGACGAATGGCAGGCGGTCCGCGAGCCGATCTTCTCGGGGTGGCTGACCCAGGGACCCAAGGTGGCGGCGTTCGAGCGTGCCTTCGCCGCGCGCCATGGCGTGCCGCACGCCCTCGCGACCACCAGCTGCACCACGGCGCTCCATCTGGCGCTGCTCGGGCTCGGCATCGGTCCCGGCGACGAGGTGATCGTGCCCGCCTTCACCTGGGTCGCGACGGCGAACGCGGTCCTCTATTGCGGCGCGCAGCCGGTGCTCTGCGACGTCGACCGGCGCAGCTTCAACATCGACCCGGCGGACGCCGCGCGGCGGGTGACGCCGCGCACGCGCGCCGTGATCGCCGTGCATCTCTTCGGCCTGTGCGCGGACATGGACGGGCTGCGCGACGCGCTGCCGCCGGGCGTGGCCATCGTCGAGGACGCGGCCTGCGCGGCCGGCGCCGCATTGGCCGGCCGGCCGGCAGGCGGCCTCGGCGCCGCCGCCGCCTTCTCGTTCCATCCCCGCAAGTCGATCACCACCGGCGAAGGCGGCATGGTCACCACGTCTGATCCGGAGGTGGCGAGCCGCATCGACGTGCTGCGCAACCATGGCGCCTCGGTCTCGGAGGAGATCCGGCATCGTGGGCCGCGACCCTATCTGCTGCCGGATTTCGACGTGCTCGGCTACAACTACCGCATGACCGACCTGCAGGCTTCCGTCGGTCTCGCCCAGCTCGGCAAGCTCGACCGGTTCATCGAGGAGCGTCGCCGCTGGGCGGCATGGTATGGCGAGGCGCTGGCCGATCTGCCCTGGCTGCGGACACCCGCGGAGCCCGGCAACGGCGCGCATGCCTGGCAGTCCTATGTCTGCAGCGTGGATCAGGCGCGCGCGCCGATGCCGCGCAACGCGCTGATGGAGCGGCTGCAGGAGCGTGGCATCGCCACCCGGCCGGGGACGCACGCCATCCACATGCTCGGCGTCTACCGGGACCGTTACGGCCTGCGGCCGGACGATCTGCCGGCGGCGCGCGACTGCGACCGGGACAGCCTCGCGATTCCGCTCCACAACCGCATGAGCGCCGAGGATTACGCCTATGTCGCGGAGGCGCTGCATGACCTCCGTGCCTGAGGACGACGGCTGGTTCCGCCGCCTGCTCGGCCTCGACGCCATGCCCGACGAGGGCAGCGCGGTGCAGGCGCGCGGCCAGGGCTTCACGATGCGCGACGGGATCCTGCGCGCAGACGCGCTGCTTTCCGCCGCCCAGCGCCAGACCGCGACGGCGTTCGGCTACAAATGGCACCAGCGCGACACGTTCGAGCGCCCCGAGGCGCTGGCGCGGGTGCGCGCGTGGCTGATCGAGCGCTATGGCGACGTCGCCCAGGCCGACTGGCTCGCCGGCGATCGCCCGAAGCTCGTGCTCGACGCCGGCTGCGGCGGCGCCATGTCGGCGGCCGAGCTTTTCGGCGCCGCGCTCGTCGGCATGCGCTATGTCGGCGTGGATGTCAGCGAAGCGGTCGACGTCGCACGCGATCGCTTCGCGGGCCGGGCCTGGCCCGCCGGCTTCCTCCAGGCCGATCTGATGCGGCTTCCCTTCGCCCCCGGCAGCTTCGACGCGATCCTTTCGGAAGGCGTCATGCACCATACCGACTCCACCGAGGCCGCTTTCCGGGCCTTGGTTCCGTTGCTGCGGCCGGGCGGACGGTTCCTGTTCTACGTCTATCGCCGCAAGGGGCCGATCCGCGAATTCACCGACGATCATGTGCGCGAGCGTATCCAGGCCATGACGCCCGCGCAGGCATGGGAGGCCTTGAAGCCGCTCACCCAGCTCGGGATCGCGCTCGGCCGGCTGGGCGCCACGATCGAGATCGATCGGCCGATCGACCTGCTCGGCATTCCCGCCGGCAGCTTCGATCTGCAGCGCTTCTTCTATTGGCATGTCTGCAAGACGTTCTATCGGCCGGAACTGACCTTCGACGAGATGCACCACATCAATTTCGACTGGTTCGCCCCGAAGAACGCGCACCGGCAGAGCGAGCAGGACGTGCGCGGCTGGTGCGATGCCGCCGGTCTGGAGATCGAGCGCGAGCGGATC
>JBIKXN010000017.1:0-17666 GCA_044355765.1 Alphaproteobacteria bacterium | reverse complement strand
CGGCGCGGCGAGATCGAGCTCGCCCGCGCCGCGCGGCGCGGCGCCGGGCGCGACATGGGCGAGCGGCAGATAGGCCGCCTCGCCGGGCTCGATCGCCAGAGAAACGCCGACCAGCTCGGCGCGCATCGCGTCGAGCGACGTGGTCTCGGTGTCGACCGCCACCTGCCCCGCCTCGCGCGCCCGCGCCACCCAGGCCTCGAGCGTCGCCAGATCCTGGATCAGGCTGTATCGCCCCGCGCCCGTCGGCAATGCCGGCGCGGCCGCTGCCTGCGGCCTGGAGACAGTCTCGGGCGCCGCCGCCGCGCCGTCCGGCGCCGCGACGGAACCATCGGCCTGGAACCGCGCCAGCAGGCTGCGGAAGGCCTGGGCCTCGAGGAAGCCGCGCAGAATCGCGGGGTCGGGCCGACGGCGTGCCAGATCGTCGATGCTCGCCGGCAGTTCGCAATCGTCCTTGAGCCGCACCAGGTCGCGGCTGATCCGCGCCAGCTCGGCATTGGCGAGCAGCGCCTCGCGCCGCTTGGGCTGCTTGATCTCGCCGGCCCGCGCGAGCAAGGCGTCGAGATCGCCATAGGTGCCGATCAGCTCGGCCGCCGTCTTCACGCCGATCCCCGGCACGCCAGGCACGTTGTCCGTGGAATCGCCGGCGAGCGCCTGGACGTCGACCACCCGGTCAGGCCCGACTCCGAATTTCTCGCGGACTTCGGCCTCGCCGATCGGCTTGCTCTTCAAGGGGTCGAACATGTCCACCCCCGGCCGCAGCAACTGCATCAGGTCCTTGTCGGACGAGACGATGGTGACGCGCGCGCCCGACTCGACGGCGCGCCGCGCGTAGCTGGCGATCAGATCGTCGGCCTCGTAGCCTGCGACCTCGATCGCGGGCAGATTGAAGGCGCGCGTCGCCTCGCGCACCAGCGCGAATTGCGGCACCAGCTCCGGCGGCGGCTCGGGCCGGTGGGCCTTGTAGTCGGGATAGATGTCGTTGCGGAAGCTGCGCCGGCCGGCGTCGAAGATCACGGCCAGATGGTCGCAATCCTGATCCTGCAGAAGCTTCCACAACATCGAGCAGAAGCCGAACACGGCACCGACGGGCGTGCCGTCGGGCCGGGTCATCGGCGTTTTGATCGCGAAGAAGGCCCGGAAGATGTAGCCCGAGCCGTCGATCAGGCAGAGATGCCTTGGCGGGGCATGCTCGAGCGGCGGCGCGGGCGGCTCGGTCGCGGCGGTCACTGGCTCCGCCGGATCAATGGCCAGCCGCGCGCGCACCCTTGCGCAGCACGAATTTGCGGTCGCAATAGCCGCACTCGCCGGTCCCGTCCTTGCGCAGGTCGATATAGACGCGCGGATGGCCGAGCGCGCCGCCGCCGCCGTCGCAGGCGACCGTGGCCGAATCGACCTCGATGGTCTCGGGAGGCGGAGGCGGAAGGATATTCGTCAGGGCCATGGGCTCGCTCGAAGGTCAGGATTGCATCGGCAGGCGGCCGGATGATAGCGAACGACCCGAGCGATGCAACGCAGCGATCGGGACAGGGCCATGGGCGCGGCGCCAGCCAATGCCGTCGAGATCGTCGATCTGGCGAAGACCTATCGCGGGACCGGCAAGGCGCCGCCCAAGCGGGCGCTGGACGGGATCACGCTCGAGGTCGCGCGCGGCGAGATCTTCGGCCTGCTGGGGCCCAACGGCGCCGGGAAATCGACGCTGATCAACATCATGGCGGGGCTGGTGGACAAGACCGCGGGCCGCGTCTCGATCTGGGGCATCGATCTGGACCATGACCGGCGCGCGATCCGCGCCGCGATCGGCGTGGTGCCGCAGGAACTCAATCTGGACGCGTTCTTCACGCCGCGCGAACTGCTCGAGGTGCAGGCAGGGCTCTACGGCGTGCCGGCGCGCGAGCGGCGCACCGCAGAGATACTCGCCGCGGTCGGCCTCGCCGACAAGGCCGACAGCCACGCCCGCGCCCTGTCCGGAGGCATGCGCCGCCGGCTGCTGGTCGCCAAGGCCCTGGTGCATGCGCCGCCGGTGCTGGTGCTCGACGAACCTACCGCCGGCGTCGACGTCGAATTGCGCCGGCAGCTCTGGGCCTATGTGCGCGAGCTCAATGCCGGCGGCGTCACCGTCCTGCTGACGACGCATTACCTGGAGGAGGCGGAGGAACTCTGCGGCCGCATCGCCATCATCCATCGCGGACGGCTGGCGGCGTGCGACACCACGGCCAATCTCAAGCGCGTCTTCGACCGCAAGACGCTGCTGGTGACGCCGGGCACCGCGCTTGCGGCGATCCCGCCGATGCTCGCCGGCTTCGACCCGGAATTGCGGCCCGACGGCGTCCTCGCCCTCGTCTACCGGCCCAGCCAGGTCCAGGCCGGACAGGTGCTCGCCGCGGTCCAGGCCGCCGGCATCGCCATCGCCGACGTGACGACGCGCGAGCCCGACCTTGAAGATGTCTTCGTCACCCTGACGCGGGCCGCATGACGCTGCGTGCGCCGCTCTGGCTGGCCGTCTCGGCGCAACTCGCGCTGGCCGCCTGCGCGCCGGTCGTCACCGGGCTTGGACCGCCGCTGCGAGCGCCGGTCCTCGAGGACGGTCGATATGTCGCGCGCGACGGAACCGCGCTGCCGCTGCGCAGCTGGCAGCCCGCCGGGCAGCCGCGCGCGGTGGTCCTGGCCGTCCACGGCTTCGGCGACTACGGGGCGGGCTTCGAGATCCCCGCCGCGGAATGGGCGGGCGGCGGCATCGCCACCTATGCCTACGACCAGCGCGGCTTCGGCGGTTCGCCGACGCGCGGGCGTTGGCCGGGGGCCGACGCGATGGTCGCCGATCTCGTCGATGTCGTGGCGCTGCTGCGTGCGCGCCACCCGGAGACGCCGCTTTTCGTGCTCGGCGAGAGCATGGGCGGCGCGGTCGCGATGGTCGCCGCGGCGCGCGGATCGCTGTCGGGCATCGACGGCATCGTGCTCTGCGCGCCCGCGGTGCGCGGCAGCGATGCGATCGGACCGGTCGCCAGCTTCGCGCTGCGCGTCTTCGCCCATACCGTGCCCTGGTTCTCGGGACCGTCGGGCGGCCAGGGGTTCCGGCCGACCGACAACGAGGAGGTGCTGCGCGCCTGGGCAGCCGATCCGCAGATCCTGCGCAGCCCGCGCATCGACATGGCCTGGGGCCTGGTCGGGCTGATGGACGAGGCCGTCACCGCCGCCCCCCGGCTGGACCGGCCGGTGCTGATCCTGGTCGGCGCGCGCGACGCGCTGGTCCCCGGCGGCGCGATGGCGCGCATGCTGGCAACGCTGCCCGCCGCGCCCGCGGATCGGCGCCGTGTCGCGGTCTACGACAATGGCTGGCACCTGCTGCTGCGCGATCTCGACGCCGCGCGCGTGCGCGCGGATGTCGCCCACTGGGTCCTGTCGCGCGGCGACCAGGCCGCCTCGCCACTGCCCTCCGGCGCAGACCGGCCAGAGGTGCTGGAGCGCAACCGCCTGCGCTGATCGGACGACGCCGGGTCTTGTCGCGGCGGGCCCGGCAGCCGATGTTTGAGGTATGGAGAGCGTGTCCCGAGTCGCGGCTGGCGGCCGCGTCGTGGCGGTGCTGGGGCCCACGAACACGGGCAAGACGCATCTGGCGCTCGAGCGCATGCTCGGCCATCGCAGCGGCATGATCGGTTTCCCGCTGCGCCTGCTGGCGCGCGAGAACTACGACCGCATCGCGCGCATCAAGGGCGAACGCAACGTCGCGCTGGTCACCGGCGAGGAGCGCATCGTTCCGCCGGGCGCGCGCTGGTTCGTGTGCACGACCGAGGCGATGCCGCTGGCGGGCCGCGAGGTGGATTTCCTCGCCATCGACGAAATCCAGCTGATAGCGGACCGCGAGCGCGGCCATGTCTTCACCGACCGGCTGCTCCACGCCCGCGGCATCAGCGAGACGATGGTGCTGGGCGCCGCGACCGCCAAGCCGGTGATCCGCAAGCTGGTTCCCTTCGCCGAATTCGTCGAGCGTCCGCGGCTGTCGACCCTGACCCATACCGGCCCGCGCAAGATCACGCGCCTGCCGCGACGCTCGGCGGTGGTCGCCTTCTCGGCCCAGGACGTCTATCGCATCGCCGAGCTGATCCGGCGGCAGCGCGGCGGCGCCGCGGTCGTCTTCGGCGCGCTCAGCCCGCGCACGCGCAACGCCCAGGTGGCCATGTACCAAGCCGGCGAGGTCGACTGGCTGGTTGCGACCGACGCGATCGGCATGGGCCTCAACATGGATATCGGCCATGTCGCCTTCGCCGAGCTGACCAAGTTCGACGGCCGTCACCCGCGACGCCTGACCGCGGCCGAGCTCGGCCAGATCGCCGGCCGCGCCGGACGGCACATGACCGACGGCACCTTCGGGACCACCGCCGAGGCCGGGCTGCTCGAACCGGAGACAGTAACCGCGATCGAGGAGCATCGCTTCGCGCCGATCGCCCAGGCCTTCTGGCGCAACGCGGCGCTCGACCTGGCGAGCCCGGCATCGCTGCTGGCCAGCCTCGAGGAGCGTCCGCCCGCGCCCGAACTCGTCCGCGCGCGCACCGCCGAGGACCATGCCGCGCTGGCCGCGCTGGCGCGCGACGACGAGGTCCTGGCGGTCGCGCGCGGCCGGGCGCGGGTCGCGCTGCTCTGGGAGGCCTGCCAGATCCCGGATTTCCGCAAATCCTTCGACGGCGGCCATGCGCGTTTCGTGAAGCGCGTGTTCCTGGCGCTGGCCCATCACGGGCGGCTGCCGTCCGACTGGGTCGCCGGCCATGTCGCGCGGCTCGACAGCACCGAGGGCGATATCGACACGCTGCTGCAGCGTATCGCCGAAACCCGGACCTGGACCTACATCGCGCACAAATCCGACTGGCTCGCCGATCCGCTCGATTGGCAGGCCCGCACCCGCGCGATCGAAGACAAGCTGTCCGACGCTTTGCATGCCCGGCTGACGCAGCGCTTCGTCGACCGCCGCGCCGCGGCGGTGGCGCGGCGCCGCGCCGCCGGCGGAGAATTGCTGGCGGGCGTCACCCGCGCGGGCGACGTCGTGGTCGAAGGCGAGTCGGTGGGCAGCCTCACCGGCTTCGCCTTCGTCGGCGCCGGCGGCGAGGGCGAAGGCACGCGCGCCATGCTGGCCGCCGCCAACCGGGCGCTGCGCCAGGACATCGGGGTCCGGGTGCGGCGCCTCGTCCAGGGCACCGACGATGAAATCGCCCTCGCCCCTACCGGCGACCTGATCTGGGAAGAGGCGCCGGTCGCCCGTCTGGCGCCCGGCCCGGAATGGCTCGCGCCGCGTGTCGAGGTGCTGCCCAGCGACCTGCTGGAGGGCCCGCATCGCGAGGCGATACGGCGACGGCTCACGGCCTGGGTCGACGCCCATCTCGCCGCGATGCTGGCGCCGCTCTTCGCGCTGCGGGCAGCCGAACTGACCGGTCCGGCCCGCGGCCTCGCCTATGAATTGGTCGGCGGGCTCGGCGCCGTCCCGCGCCGGCGGGTCGCGGCGCTGGCTGCGGCGCTCGCGCCCGCCGACCGCGCGGCGCTCGCGCAGCTGGGCGTGGCGATCGGCGAGCACGCGGTTTTCCTTCCCGCGCTCAGGGCCCATCGCTCGATGGCGTTGCGCGTCGTCCTGCAGCGTGTCTTCGCAGGCGTGGGCCTGTCCTCCCCGGTCCCGGCGCCAGCCCTGTCCTACCCGCGCACGCCAGGCGACGGTACGACGGCCGAGCATATGGCGGCGCTGTTCTGCCTGCCCGCCGGCCCGCGCTTCGTGCGCGCCGACCGGCTCGAGCGGCTCGGGCGCGAGGCCTTTCGTCGCGGCCGCGGCGGTGCCTTCGCCGTCGATCCGGCCTGGGCGGCGCTGATCGGTGCGCGGCAGGACGAGATTGAGGACGTGCTGCGCGCGCTCGGCCTGCGCCTGCGTGTCGATGGCGAGCTGCGGCTGCTGGCCCTGCCGCCGCGCGACCGCCGCCGCCACCAGGCCGGGCTGCGCCGCGAGGCGACGATCGATTCCGCCTCGCCCTTCGCCGATCTCGCCCGGCTGATCGAACGATGACCGCGCCGGCCGAGACCGGGTCCATGCGCCTCGACAAATGGCTGTGGTGCGCGCGGCTCTTCAAGTCGCGGGCGCTTGCCGCGCGTTTCTGCGCCGAGACCGGCGTGCGGATCAACGGCGCGCCCTCGATCAAGCCCCACCAGGCTGTCCGGCCCGGCGACGTGTTGACCTTCGCCCTCGGCTCCAATATTCGGGTCCTGCGCGTTCGCTCCCTTGCCATCCGCCGCGGCCCGGCGAGCGACGCACGAGCCATCTACGACGATCTGTCCTCGCTTCCCGGCTGAGCGCGGGCCAGCCTCCCCCCAGCCCGGACAGCGAGCCGCCCCGATGTTCGAAGTCGCATTCACCACCGACGCGATGCTCAGCCTCTTCACGCTCACCGCGCTGGAGATCGTGCTCGGCATCGACAACATCGTCATCATCGCGATCATCTCCAACGCGCTGCCGGCGCATCAGCGCGACCGCGCGCGCGTGATCGGCCTGGCCCTCGCGCTGATCACGCGCCTGCTGCTGCTGTTCTCGCTCGCCTGGATCGCCAGCCTGACGAAGCCGCTGTTCCACATCCTGGAGATGCCGGTGTCGGGCCGCGATCTGATCATGCTGGCCGGCGGGCTCTTCCTGATCGTCAAGGCGACCCGGGAGATCCATGAATCCCTCGAAGAGGCGTCGGACACGGAGGACGCGCCGCGCCGCGTCGGGTCGTTCCGCAGCGCGATCATCCAGATCGTCCTGCTCGACATCGTGTTTTCGTTCGACTCGGTCATCACCGCGGTCGGCATGGCGAACGACCTGTGGGTCATGGCGACCGCGGTGATCATCGCCGTGATCATCATGCTCATCGCATCCGGACCGATCGTGCGCTTCATCCATGCCCATCCGAGCGTCAAGATGCTCGCGCTCGCCTTCGTCATGCTTATCGGCGTCGCGCTGGTCGCGGAAGGGATGCGTTTCCACATCCCGAAGGGCTACCTCTACGCGGCGATGGCCTTCTCGGTCATGGTCGAGGCGCTGAACATCACCCTCGCCCAGCGCCGCGCCCGCGCCCGGGCGCGTGCCGACATCCCTCGGGGCTGAGGGGTTGCGGCGTCGGCAAGCCGCATGCTACCCACCGCGCCTTCCGATTGCGTCGCATAGCCTCTAGCGAGCCCTGCGCCATGACCTATGTCGTCACCGAATCCTGCATCAAGTGCAAGTACATGGACTGCGTCGAGGTCTGCCCCGTGGATTGTTTCTACGAGGGCGAGAACATGCTGGTCATCAAGCCCGACGAGTGCATCGACTGCGGCGTCTGCGAGCCGGAATGCCCGGCCGAGGCGATCGTGCCGGATACCGACCCGGGTGCCGACAAGTGGTTGACGGTGAACAAGGATTACGCCGAGTCCTGGCCCAACATCACGCGCAAGGCCCCGGCCCCCGACGACGCCGATCAGTGGAAGGGCGTCCCGGACAAGTTCGCCAAGTTCTTTTCCCCGGACCCGGCCAAGCGCTGAACCCGGCCGCGGCCGGTTTATTTTCCGCCATATTTCTGCTATAGGGATGGTTCTGCCGCGCGGAGCGACGCGCGGCTCGTTTTCCGTGCCTTCGAAGGCCCCGCCGACCGGCCGCCACCGCGACCGTCGGAGAGCGTCGCGGCCCCGGCCGCCCCTCCTCTCCCAGGCGGGTGCCGGGGCACGGCGGTCGTGGCTGGCGAAGGCATGGGGAACTGCTCTCGATGCGAAAATCTGCGAAGGAAATCATGGATATAGGTTTCGAGGTCGAAGACCACGTCGTGTATCCGACCCACGGCGTGGGCAAGATCACGGGCATCGAGGCCCAGGAAATCGCGGGCCAGAAACTGAGCCTGCTCGTGATCCAGTTCGAAAAGGACCGCATGACGCTGCGCGTGCCGGTCGCCAAGGCGCGGTCCTCGGGCCTGCGGCGGCTGTCCACGCGCAAGGAAATGCAGAACGCACTGGTCACCCTCAAGGGCCGCTCGCGGGTCAAGCGCACGATGTGGTCGCGGCGCGCCCAGGAATACGAGGCGAAGATCAACAGCGGTGACCCGCGACAGATCGCGGAGGTGGTGCGCGACCTCCACCGCAACGCCGGCCAGCCCGACCAGTCGTTCAGCGAGCGGCAGATGTACCAGGCCGCCCTCGATCGGCTGGCACGGGAATTCGCGGCGGTGGAGAAGATCACCGAGGAGAACGCGGTCCAGCGCCTCGAGACGATGCTGAAGGCGGCCTGATCCGGACCCGGGCCGCGGCCGGGCCCAACCGGCTTGCGCCGCCGCTGGCGGCGCTGCGAACGTGGCGGGACGCATGGTCGACTCGCAGAAATTCGCCGTCCTGACCCGGGTGGAGCGCGTCTGGGCCGTCGGGGCGGTCCATGGCGAAGCCGCTCGGCTCGCCGCGTTGCACGATGCGCTGGCCGCGAGGCTCCGCCCGGCGGGGGACCGGCTCGTCTATCTCGGCAATTATCTGGGCCGGGGCCCCGATGTCGCGGGCACGGTCGAGGAGTTGCTCGATTTCCGCCGCCGTCTGCTGGCCCTGCCCGGCATGTTCGCCGCCGACCATGTCTTCCTGCGCGGCGCCCAGGAGGAAATGTGGCAGAAGCTGCTGCAGCTCCAATTCGCCGTGAATCCGCGCGAAGTGCTGGACTGGATGCTCGCCCAGGGCCTGGGTGCCACCCTGGAGGCCTACGGCCTACCGGTGGATGCCGGCAGGGCCGCCGCGCGGGACGGCACGCTGTCGCTGTCCCGCTGGACCGCCCGCATCCGCGCCGCGATAGCGGCCCGGCCCGGCCATCGCGACATGCTCTCGGCGCTGCGGCGCGCCGCCTATGACGACCAGTCGCGTCTGTTGTTCGTCCATGCCGGCCTGGATCGCGCGCGGCCGCTTTCGACCCAGGCGGATCGCTTCTGGTGGGGCGCGCCCGGGTTCGGAGACTGGGACGGTCCCTATGGAAGCTTCCGGCGGGTCGTGCGCGGCTACGATCCCGCCCATGGCGGCATCGCCGAGACGCCGTATGCCGTGACGGCGGATGGCGGCTGCGGCTTCGGAGGCCGCCTGGTGGCGCTCTGCCTCGAGCCCGACGGCCGGATCATCGACAGGATCGAGGTCTGATCCCGCCTCCGGGGAAGCCCTAGTGATCCAGTCGGTGTACCCGCGCGTATCGGTCCCAGTACCGATCATGGGGGCCGACATGGCGCACGCCGACGACGCGATCCACGGAGCCACGCTTTCCTTCGTGCGCGGCGCCATGAAACGCGCGTTGCTGACCCGCGAGCGCGAATTCGAGCTGGCCACCCGCTGGCGCGAAACAGGCGACCAGACGGCGCTGCACGAACTGATCAATGCCTATACCCGGCTCGTCATCGCCACCGCGACCCGGTTCCGGCATTACGGCCTGCCCTTCGGCGATCTGATCCAGGAGGGCAATCTTGGCCTCATGCATGCCGCCGCGCGTTTCGAACCCGAGCGCGAGGTGCGGTTCTCGACCTATGCGGCCTGGTGGATCCGCTCGCAGATGCAGGACTACATCCTGCGCAACTGGTCGATCGTCCGCACCGGCACCACCGCCGCCCACAAGTCGTTGTTCTTCAACCTGCGGCGCCTGCGGGCGCGGATAGACAACGGAGCCGGACCGGCGCAGCTCTCCGCCGAACAGCGCACCCGGATCGCCTCCGAACTCGGCGTCACGGTCAAGGACGTCTGCGAGATGGAAGGTCGCCTCGCCGCCAGCGACCAGTCCCTCAATGCCGGGGTCGGCGAGGATCAGGAGGTCGAGGTCCAGGATTTCCTCGTCGACGACCGCCCGGGTCCCGAGACGACGACGATGGAAGCCCATGATCGTCGCCTGCGGCTGAAATGGCTCTCCGAGGCGCTGGGTGCGCTCAGCCCGCGCGAACGCACCATCATCTCCGAACGCAGGCTGCGCGAGGAAGGCGTGACGCTGGAGGAGCTCGGCCGCGAACTCGGCGTCAGCAAGGAGCGCGTCCGCCAGCTGGAGGCGCGCGCGATGGGCAAGCTCAAGGCCGCGCTCGAGCGCCTGGCCGGCGACGAACGCGACGTCTTCGCCGTCCCCTGACCGTGCCGGCCGGGCACGGTCACTCGGCGATGATCTTGTAGCTCTGGCCTGGCTGCAGCGCCTCGCCTGGACGCAGCCCGTTCATCACCTGGAACCGCCGCAGGGCAGCGTCGCGCACCGCCATGCGCCGTGCGAGCGTCTCGGCGGTGTCGTCGCGCTCCGCACGCAGGATCGCGATCCGGAAGGGGCGCTCGGCCGCGGCCTCCTGCGCGGAGAGCGCACGAAAGGAGAAAGCCGTCCGCCGCATCTCCGGCGCGTGGCGCGCCGTGACCTGCGGCGGCGACAGGAAACGGAAGCGCCAGACCGTGCGTTCGCCCGCGATCAGGAATTCCCGCACGTCGAGCACCTGGCCGCCTTGCGTGCGGATGCGACCGCCGCCGGTCGCGGCCGGCATGCCCCCGGCGGTCGTGCTCTCGACCCCCTCGGCGCCGCGTCGGCGCAGATAGGCGGCAAGATCCGCGGCCGGCGCGCGCGGATCGCGGTCGAAGACGATCCGGACGTTGTCAGGCCCCATCGCAACCACCGCGCTGTCGCTGTTCATGATCCGGAACCCGGCCGGAACCTCGAACCGGAACCGCAGTTCCGGGTGCACGAACACCGCGTTCTTGACGAAGCCGTTGCGCGCGTCGCCACCCCAGGCGAGACCGTCGATCGCGCGCAGATATTCCTCGCGACGCACGCGCGGATCGGCGGGACGCCCCGCCTCGCCCGCCTCCTGGATGGCGCGCCGGACGCGGTCCGGCGTGCGCGGATGGCTCTGCAGCAGGCTGAACTCGTCGGCGGCGCCGGGGCGGCCGGCGAGTTCGGCCTGCAGCGCGGTCTCGCGCTGCAGCTTCTCGAGGAACTGCGCCATCGCCCCGGGGTCGTAGCTCGCGCGTCCGAGATAGCGGATGCCCAGATCGTCGGCCTCCAGTTCCTGCTCGCGGCTGTAGCCGGCGAGCGCGAGCTGCGCGCCGCTGCCCACGGCGGTCTGCGCCAGCTGGGCGCCGTCCGATCCCAGCAGGACGCCCCCCAGGATGGTGGCCGCCACCGTACCTGCCTGGGCCAGCATCGCCGAGCTGTAGCGCTGCGCCGAATGGCGGGCGGTGACATGGCCGATCTCGTGTCCCAGCACGCCCGCGAGTTCGGCCTCGGACGAGGCGAGCGCGACCAGGCCGCGCGTCGTGTAGACGAACCCGCCCGGCAGCGCGAAGGCATTGACGATGTCCGAATTGAGCACCGTGAAGCGCCAGTCGAGCTCGGGCATCTCGGAACGCGCCGCGAGCGCCTTGCCAACCCGCGTGACATAGTCGCGCAGCGCCGGGTCCGCGTATTCGCCGCCGAACTGCGCGACGATCTTCGGATGCTCCTCGCGGCCGATCCGCAGCTCGTCCTCGCGCGACATGAAGCCGGTGAAGCTGCTGGCGCCGGTGGCCGGGTTGGTCGAGCAGGCGGCGAGCTGGCTCGCCGCGGCCACGACCGAGATGAGGAGCGCAAGCACGCGGAGCATGGCGCGATGCTCGGGCCTGCCGCGCGCCGCCGTCAAGCCTCGCCTGCGCCGGGCCGGGGTTGACCGCGGCAAGGACGGCGGGAACACTCCGCCTGCCATGCCGCCCGCCGATCCCCTGCGCCGTACCGATCTCTATCCGCCGCTCGAACCCTACGCGTCGGGGCTTCTCGAGGTCGACGGCGCGCACCGGATCTACTGGGAGGAATCCGGGAATCCAGGCGGCGTTCCGGTCCTTTTCCTCCATGGCGGGCCCGGCGCCGGCGCCTCGCCGACCCATCGGCGCTTCTTCGACCCCGCCGCCTATCGCATCGTCATTCTCGACCAGCGCGGTGCCGGGCGCTCGCTGCCGCATGGCGTGCTCGAGGCGAACACGACGCCGCATCTGGTCGCCGACATCGAAGCGCTGCGCCGCGCGCGCGGCATCGAGCGCTGGATCGTCTTCGGCGGTTCGTGGGGCTCGACCCTCGCGCTCGCCTACGCCCAGGCGCATCCCGACCGCGTCAGGGCGCTCGTGCTGCGCGGCATCTTCCTCAGCCGGCCCGCGGAACTCGACTGGTTCCTCTACGGCATGCGCAACGTCTTTCCCGAGGCGTGGCGCGCCTTCGCGGGCTTCCTGCCGCCGCAGGAGCGGTCGGATCTGCTCGCGAACTACCACCGCCGGCTCGTCGATCCCGACCCGCGCGTGCATCTGCCGGCGGCCCATGCCTGGAGCGCCTACGAGGCCGCCTGCTCGACGCTGCTGCCGAGCCCCGAGGCCGCCGCGGGCAGCGCGGAGGATCTCAAGGCGCTGGGCCTCGCGCGCATCGAGGCGCATTACTTCATGAACGGCTGCTTCCTGGACGAGGCCGGACTTCTGGCTGGCATCGACCGCATCCGCGCCATACCCGCCACGATCGTCCAGGGGCGCTACGACATGGTCTGCCCGATCCTGTCGGCCGACGACCTGGCGCTCGCCTGGCCCGAGGCCACCTATGTCGTCGTCCCCGACGCGGGCCACTCGGCGATGGAGCCGGGGATCCGCGCCGCGCTGGTCGCGGCGATGGAACGGCTGAAGGGATGACGGGCTGAAGCGCGCCGCCGCTCAGCGCGTGGCGAACAGGCGCAGCACCGCGTCGACATGGCGGTCCCGCGCCGCACGGCTGCCGAGCCGGGCGCCCAGCGCGCCGTCCAGCAGCAGCGTCGCCAGCCCGTGCACCAGCGACCAGTGCAACGACGCGAGGGCGTCGCGCCTGGCCTGACTGGCGCGCGGTCCGGCCTGCGCGGCCACCATGTGCCGCAGCACGCCGGCGGCGCGCGTCCCCGCGGCCGCGGCGGCGGGGAACCGCGCGAGATCCGCGAGCTCCGGCCGGAACATCAGCCGGAAATGCACCGGCTGGTCCAGGGCGAAGGACACATAGGCCCGTCCGGCGCGTTCGGGACGCCGCGCGGCGGGCACGCCGCGCGTGGCCGCCTCCATCCGCTGGACCAGTTGCGTGAACCCGCGCTCCACCAGCGCCGCGACGATAGCCGCCTTGTCGTCGAAATGGTGATAGGGGGCCTGATGGCTGACCCCGGCCCGCCGGGCCACCTCGCGCATCGAGAGCCCGGCGAGGCCCGCCTCGGCGATCAGCCGCTCGCTGGCCGCGAGCACGCGCTCCCTGAGATCGGTCGTCATGCCCCGTTTCCTGGCATGGCCGCCTGACAGCGTCAAGCGCACGGCCGCATGGACGGTGTCACCTGACACTGTCCAGACGATGGGGATCGGGCGGCGCAGCGACCGCGCCCGACCACCGGCGGCCCGTCAGATACCGCCGATCAGTCGGCGCAGCTTGGCCAGGGCGACGTCGGATTTCTCCTGCGGGTCGATCGTGCCGGCGAAGCGGCCGTCGGCTCCGACGAGATAGAGAGTCGCGGTGTGGTCCATCGTGTACCCACCGCCCGACAGCGGCACGCGCCGGTAGTACACCCGCCACGCCTTCGCCATCGTCGCCAGCTCCTGCTCGGTGCCGCGCAGCGGGCGGATGCGCGGATCGAACAGCCCGGCATAGGCCGCGAGTTCCTCGGGCCCGTCGCGCTCCGGATCCACGGTGACGAAGAAGACCTGAAGCCTGTCGCCGTCCGGGCCCAGCGCCGCGAGCCAGCCGGCGATGTCGCTCAGCGCGGTCGGACAGACATCGGGGCAATGGGTGAAGCCGAAGAAGATCAGGCTGGGCCGGCCGACGAGCGTCCGCTCGTCGACCCGCACGCCCGCCGCGTCGCGCAGCGCGAAGGGCCCGCCGATCGCCGGTATCGAGGCGACCGGCGCCTGGCCGCGCCGCCCGGCCGGTCCGTCGACGACGAACCAGCCCAGCGTCGCGCCCATCGCGGCAAGCCCGAGAAGCGCGACGGCCGCCCAGGCGAGGTAGCGCAGCGCGCGCAGCCAGCCCATGGCGCTGGGCTCAATTGCCCGGCTTCGGCGCGGCGGGCGCCGGTGCGCGGCCATGGCCATGTCCGTGACCGTGGCCGTGACCGTGCGCGCCGTGATCGGATCCGCGGGCACCCGCGGCCTCGACCTTGAACTGCACGTCGATCCGGCCGCCGCGCTCGAAGACCAGCGTCACCGGAACATCCGTGCCCTCGCGCAACGGCGCCTTGAGGTCCATCAGCATGAGGTGATAGCCGCCGGGCTTGAGTTCGACGCGCTGGCCCGCGGGCAGCCCCAGCCCCTGGGCAAGTTCGCGCATGCGCATGACGCCGGACTCCATCCGCATCTCGTGGATCTCGACCCGCCCCGCGGCGGGCGAGCTGGCGGAGACCAGCCTGTCGGCCGCGCCCCCCTGGTTGAGGATGGACAGGTAGCCGGCGCCGACCTTCGCGACCGGCGGCGTGGCGCGCGACCAGGGATGGCCGATCTTGAGGTCGCCCAACGTGTAGTCGTGGGCGGCGGCGGAAAGCCCGGGCAGGGCGAGCCCGGCGGCGAGGCAGAGGGTGGCCGCGACGCGGCCGATGCTTGCGAAGCAGGACATGGAAGGTCTCCGTAGCGCGATCCGTGGGCGCGGCGGCGTGCCGCGCGGGTTCAGAGGGACGACGCGACGGATGGGGGCCCCCGTGCGAAGACGGGGCGCGGGGACCGAACGGGCCTTGCCTGGAAACCCCGCACAGGCGCGGCGTCGAGCGACAGCGGCGCGAGGAATATCCGCGGTTCCGGTCCCGGCAGGGCGGCGGGAAGTTCGGGCAGCCGGCAGAAAGAGCAGCCCGCCTCGGTGACGCTGGCATCGGCCGCGGGGATCTGCGCCAGGCCGCCATCGGCCGCCCGGCACAGCTGCGCCGCGGCGGCCCCGCCATGGGCCATCGCCGGACCGGGAACCAGGATCCGCGCCCAGGCCGCCAGGATCGCGACGGCGAGCAGCAGGGGCCGCCAGTCGCGTCCACGCAGGACGGCGAAGGCGCCCGGGGACGAAGAGGTCTCGGTCACGCGCGACAGATGGCGGCTCCGGCCTCGCAAGTCAATCGCACGCGCCGCCGCGGCCCGGGATCAGGACCAGCCGGCGTCGACCACGAAATTCTGCGCCGTGCACATACGGCTGTCGTCGGCGGCGAGCCACAGCACCATCCGCGCGATGTCCGGCGCATGGAGCTTGTCCTTGAGACACTGGTTCTCCTGGATCTGGCGCTCGCCGTCGGCACCCAACCAGAGCCGGATCTGGCGCTCGGTCATCACCCAGCCCGGAACGACGGTGTTCACGCGGATCCGGTCGGGGCCGAAATCGCGGGCGAGGCCGCGCGTCAGGCCATGGACGGCCGCTTTCGCGGCGGTATAGGCGGGATAGCCGCCTTCCGCGTTCATCCAGCTGATCGATCCGAAATTGACGATCGAGCCGCCACCGGCCTCCTGCATCTGCGGGATCGCGGCCTGCGCGGCGAAGAACTGGTGGCGCAGATTCACCGCCATGCGGTCGTCCCAATAGGCCGGCGTGACGTCCCCGACCCTGTGGCGGTCGTCGTTGGCGGCGTTGTTGACCAGGACCCGCAGCGAACCATGGGCCGCGCGCGCGTCGGCGATCGCCCGCTGCAGCGCCGCGACGTCGCGCAGGTCGGCATGCACGAATCGCGGCGCCGGCGCGCCGGACGCGGCGATGCGCGCGACGAGCGCCTCGGAAGGCTCCCTGGCGACATCGACGAAGGTCACGCGCGATCCCTGCGCGCAGAAATGCTCGACGATGCTCTCGCCGATGCCCGACCCGCCGCCGGTCACGAAGACCGGCCGACCCTCGAGGCTTCGATATGTGGCGAAGGCGTCGTTCGTCATGGCATGTCCCTGCGGAGATCGGCGATCTTCTAGCCTCACGCGCGGCGGACCCGCGGGTCAAGCTTTCGCGGACCTGCGGTCAGGAAGCGACGAGGAGGACGGGCGATGGAGGGATTGGTACGACTGGCCAGCGGCGTGCTGCGGCTGGATCTCGTGCCGCAGGCCGGCGGCGCGATCGCACGCTTCGCGACCGAAGGGCCCGGGGGCGGACGCGACTGGATGCGGCCGATGTCGGCCGGCGCCATCGCCGCGCGCGACGTCGCCGCGGCTGCGTGCTTCCCGCTCGTCCCTTTCTCCAACCGGATCCGCGACCGCGCCTTCGCGTTCGACGGACGCGCGGTCCACATGGCGCATCCCTTCCACGACGCCGAGCATGGCCATGGCTGGCTGTCGCCGTGGCAGGTCGAGCGCGCCGGGGCGGACCATGCGACGCTGACCTTCGCACGTCCGGCGACCAAGGACTGGCCCTTCGCCTACGCCGCACGACAGGCATTCGCGCTGACCGCAGCGCAGCTCGAGATAGGCATCGAGATCGTCAACACCGGCACGACGCGCATGCCCGCGGGGCTCGGGCTGCACCCGTACTTTCCCCGCACGCCGATGGCCATCCTGCGCGCGCAGGTCGATGGTCTGTGGGAGACCGACGCGCGCATCCTGCCCACGCGCCTGGTCGCCCCCGAGCAGCCGCGAGATCCGCGCGCCGGGCTCGCCGTCGACAGGGTGGCGCTCGACAATTGCTTCGCCGGCTGGGCCGGCCGCGCCGAGATCGCCTGGCCCGAAACCGGCGACGGGCTGGAAATGATCGCCGAAGGGCCGCTCGGGTTCCTCGTCGTCTACACGCCGCCGGGGGAGGATTTCTTCTGCGCCGAACCGGTCAGCAACGCCACCGACGCCTTCAACCTCGCGGCGGCCGGCCGCACCGACACCGGCATGCTGGTCCTCGAACCCGGCCGGTCGGCCTCCGCACGCGTGACCTTCACGCCGCGCTGACGCTTGCCCGCGCGCGGCGCGCAGGCCAATCTCCGCGCCATGAAATTCTCCTTTCTGTCGCTCGCGCGCCAGGCGCTGCGCGGACATGGCGACTGGCCCGCGCAATGGCGCGCGCCGGAACCGAAGCCGGCCTACGACGCGATCATCCTCGGCGCCGGCGGCCACGGGCTGGCCACCGCCTACTACCTCGCCAGCGAGCACGGCATGCGCGACATCGCCGTGGTCGAGAAGGGCTGGCTGGGCGGCGGCAATACCGGCCGCAACACCACGATCATCCGCTCCAACTACCTGTGGGAAGAGAGCGAGGCGATCTACGAGCACGCGGTGAAGCTGTGGGAGACGCTGTCGCAGGCGTTGAACTACAACGTCATGTACTCGCCGCGCGGCGTGATGATGCTCGCGCACACGATCCACGACGTGCAGGTGTTCAAGCGCCACGTCCATGCCAACCGGCTGGCCGGCATCGACAACGAATGGCTGACGCCCGAGCAGGCCAAGGAATTCTGCCCGCCGCTCAACATCGCGCCGGGCATGCGCTACCCGATCCTGGGCGCCGCGCTGCAGCGGCGCGGCGGCACGGCGCGGCACGACGCCGTCGCCTGGGGCTATGCGCGCGGCGCCGACCGGCTGGGCGTCGACATCATCCAGAACTGCGAGGTGACCGGCATCAGGCGCGACGCCGCCGGCACCGTCGCCGGCATCGAGACCTCGCGCGGCTTCATCGCCACGCGCAAGCTCGGCGTGGTCGCGGCCGGGCATACCAGCGTCGTGATGGCGATGGCTGGCGTGCGCATGCCGCTGGAAAGCTATCCGCT